>JBMFVR010000095.1:0-5391 GCA_049965895.1 Nitrososphaeria archaeon
GGAGGAGAAATGGTATGGGTAACCTGTCCGTTATTTACCATTGTTTGAACCTAATTAATTTTTAGAAATTCCCTATAGTAATTACATACAAACCCATATTTATAACATATGCCTGTATTTATCCAACAAATCTTTTAGCCTCTGGGCATCATATTTTCTAATAATGCCCTGGGCTGACCTGCCCCTACCTCCCCCTGTACCAACAAATTCCCTGTTTAGTTCGGCGGAAATGCCTTGCGCTATAATGCCCTTTTCTTCAGCGTGTTTGCCTGTTATTATCAGGTATCCAAATCCACCCTGCTGGCTCCATATTCCAACAAATAATGAGCCTCCATTGGTGATATAGTGATCACCCATGGTAACGGCTTTATCTCTTGTAACCCAAGATTCATTCATAAGCAGTATGTCAGGTGAACTTTTACTTAAAATATCAATGTAACTCTCGAGTATTGTTGCTAGATCTGATCTCGTTACCTTCAGCTCAGTTTCTAGTTTATCTATGGATTTAGGTATATCTACATCTTTTGAAACTTTTAATTTTTCCTTGGAATTATTTATTATATCCTCCATTTCTTGCATGTACTTTACTGCCGGCACCCCTGCCGCAAACTCAATTCTATCAACGCCATCCTGAATCCTCTCAACCCCAAGCACCTTTATGAATCCTATTTGACCTGTATAATCAACATGAGTACCGCCACATGCTTCAACATCGTAATTTCCTATTTTTATGATCCGCAGTTTATCTCCTGGAACGACTCCCCCTTGATATATCCTAAATCCGAATTCGCTTTCAGCTTTTATCCTATCCATAACAAGTTTTTCAACTTTAACGTTTTCCATAACTATTCTGTTAGCAAGTTCCTCGATTTTTTTCACCTGCTGTTCACTTAGTGCTGAATGGTGAGTTATATCCAGCCTAGCTTTGTTCTCTTCCTTAAAGGCAGAGTTCTGCCATACCCAAGGTCCTAGAACTGTCCTTGCAGCTGAATTAATTACATGGGTTGCTGTATGGTGCCTCATTAAAGCTACTCTTCTTTCAATATCTATTGATCCTTTAACGGTATCCCCAGGCTTTGGTAGTTCACCCTGAACCTTGTGCCCTATTACCCCCCTAATCTTTACTACATCTGTAACTTCATTATTGTTCAGTTTTCCTCTGTCCGGCTCCTGGCCACCGGATCTTGGATAAAAGGCTGTTCTATCAAGTATCACATACTCGTTTTCTATTTTGAGTACCTTAGCTTCAAACTCATACACGTTATTTTCATAGTAAAGCTGCTGCGTTGGCGGTAATCCTTCTGGATCAAAAGCTGGCTTAAGCTGAATTGATGCTGGCCTTTCATGCTTTGAGGTAACATATAAAAGAACCTCTGCGGGTTCGATTTCGATCAATCCTTCTTTATACAGCAGTTCTGGAGAAATGCCGCTGGATTCATAAAGCTTCGAAGCCTCTTCGATACCAACTTTACTGTTTTTGTATTTGCCCAAAATTTTCACAGTACTTTCTTCAAGTTTATGATATCTTTCTGATTCAACATCTATTATTTCGCGCAATGATCCCACTGATTGGCTGAGTTCAGGATACATTTGCTTAAGATAATCTGCATGCCAGTTAAGTAGGTCATAAATGTTTATATCCCATTTTCTTTCATTTATTATCTCAAACATACGGCGCATAATTACCCTCAAATTATATCCTCCTCCTACATTGCTTGGTAACTGACCATCAGCCAATGCAAAAAGAAGTGTTCTGCTGTGATCAAGTAGTACGTACATATCCCTGAGTTCAAGAATTACTTCCTTTGATTTAATTCCAAGCAGGCTACTCAGAATATCCGACTGCGATCCCTCTGCAAAATCAATATCTCCTGCTCTTATGTAAAAATCCCTTACCGTGTCCTGATCAATGTTAATGCCAACCTTAGATGCAAACCTATCGACCATCTGGCCGAACACTGCGTCATAGCTAGTAGGTGTTCCGTGAGTGAGCCAAACAAACCTTTCAAGCCCAGCCCCCATATCAACGACTGGTGGTTCAAACCTTTTGTATGACTCTACACTTCCTTCAAATTCCGTAAAAACCGCATTCCCCAATTCCAAATTTTTTACAAAATATTCTAGCGAATAACCGAATGCACCATAGCCCATCCACACATCCTCCACAAACGTTATTTCTTTTTCAGGTACATGAAGCTGTTCAGTCAGTAACCTGAAGTCAAGGTCAATTGTCCTATCCTTCCAGTAACCTTCTTTATTAGCCAGCGCGTGCTGACCTATCATGCAAAACGAGGTAAAGTGCCTTCCAGTAAGACCGACATTTGCAAGGTCATTGAACCTGATGCTGGTCTGTGGGACGATTAGAGGATTTGCTGGAAAGTCAAATATCACCTTCCCTTCTTCAACCCTCTGAAAATCAATTATTGATGCTACTGTAAAGTAAAGGTCATCCCTCCACCTAGCTACAACAGGATACCTTTTGATAAATGTGTGTCCGTTCTTTACAAAGAAATTTTTTACTTTATCCCACATTTCAACATAGCCCAATCGGTCACCTGATGGATTTCCTATAAATTCATACTTTGAACATGGTTGGTTGGGGCAGTAATCCCTGCCTTCGTCAAGAGTCCAGAAGTACCTTCCACACCTTTTACATTTTTTCCTGATAAACCCCCTTTCCTTGAACAGGTTAACTGAGTAAAGCTCAGGACGCTTCTCCGAAAATTCGGTCCTTAACTCATCCTTGTTCAACTTTCAACTACCTTTTGGCATACCATTTTCGCTAAAGGTTTGGCCGCTCGTAATTTACGATATTCATTACTAGCGATTTCCCACCCAGTACTTTGGTATACCACAGGCTGCACGCCCATCCACTTATCATTACTGTAATTGAAGCTATCTAAGATGTTTGTTATTTCATTTAAATACGTGTTTATCGTCTTCTTCAAGCTCCCCATAATTTCACCATCAATTCAATATTTAAGGCTTGCCGGTTTTTGTTTATAATCTTATCTAAAGGTCAGAATGTGTTCAAGAAATATGAGAACTATGCATAACTCAAGCTAGACACTTCCAGCTCGCTGATGATGCCGCGTGCGGAATTCAGCATAACTGTGGTGATCTCGTCATCCATAACATTAAGGTTGTACCCAGAGCCTTTTGAAAATTCTTTAATCCCTGTCGATTGCCAGTCCGCAGAACTTGCATTCTGACTGAGAGGGATTTTGTTGAGCCCGTGGCAGTTGGAACATTCCTGTGTTGATGCCTGTCTTTTGTACGTGTTTTTGTGCCTGCTCAACAATGTTTTCAGTTTAGCTATTCTGCACCTTCCTGCCAAAACGTTTTGACCAGGAGTGCACACTGTCATTCTGGAAGCTAATGAGTGAAAAGTTGCTGAGGAGGTATGAACCAACCTTGTTCACCGTTTCATTTGTCAGATGCTCATACTCCTTCTTACCGAAGCATCCTGTACCTTTTCGATCCCTTCTTCTTTTTACTATCTTGCTCGGCATTGCATGATTTTTGAGAGCATAAAGCGTATTGGTAATCCATCGCTTAAAAGCGATGGCTTTATGCTCAGTAAAGGCTATTAATGTGGGCATTAAAGAAGACATGACAAAAGAGCAGGTGAAGGCACCGGTAACACAGCATACCATTATATAGTTCTGGGCTTTCAATCAGGCATAGTTACCACGGTGAAGAATTAATTTATTCATGCACCAATATGGTTTGCAAGGTGTGAACATAAGAGCAACTACTTATCAATGAAATTTAGGAAAATATAATCAATAGTCTGGGTCTTTAACCCCTTTTTGTAGTGCTTACTATCTTTATTACATCATTATTTTTTAGCTGATGCTCTGCCCCTAGCTTCATCTTTGTCCGTGCATCTACAGCATAAAGGAACCCCTCTCCAAGGTCTGTATGAATCAAAAAGGCTAGATCTCTTGCGGTTGATCCTCTCTTTATAAGATGAGCGTCAGGCAGAACGTTGCCCTTTTTGTCGCTTAATTTGTTTTCGTCCTCAACAGGATAAACCACAATCATATCAAGAAGGTTAAAGTAAACATAATTTATCGCATTTTGTACACCAGTTGATCCGTACTTTTTGAATATTTTATTTACAAATTCAAGTGCGTTTTTTTGTGCTTCCGTCAGATTGCCTATCACCTGAAATTCACCTTCGCCAGGCCTATATTTAAGCAATCCAGCCTTTGTCGCTTTTTTCAACAGCAATTCCGCCTCAGCAGAAACAGGTATAACAGTCCTACCACTTTGAATGAGTTTTTTTATATTTTCATCAGAGCTCTGAACATCGGCCTTGTTAGCAGCTATTAGTATTGGCTTAGAAGCTATCCTGACCTTTTTGGAAAATTCCAGAACTATATCATCATTCCACTCGCTGTATTTTAATTTTGATAATAGAGGATCATCCATAAGTATCGTTTTAACTGTTAATGCATCTACACCAAGCCCGCTCAACCTAGGTGATATTATGCCTATCATTTCATCCATTTTCATTGCTCTGTTTATTTTCTGCATGTCCTTCTTTACGATTCCTGCGATCCAAAGATCCACTTCATTCTCTATAAATTCAACATCTGTAAGCGGGTCGTGTGATGGAGACTCAAGCACTCTGCCTTGTTCATCTGTGTAACCAGATGCATCAATAACATGAATCAACGCGTCAGCTCTCATTACAGAATCAAGAAACTGGTTTCCGAGGCCTTCGCCTCTGTGCGCTCCCGGTATCAACCCTGGCAGATCAACAAGCTTGACGGGAATATATCTGATTCCGTCTTCACATCTTGAATTAACTGGATTATCCTTCACTTTGAACTCCCTGCATACGCAACCAGTTGCAACCCATGCTATCCCAACATTAGGCTCAATTGTTGTAAATGGATAATTTGCAACCTTTGCCGACAGCATTGTTGCAGCATTAAAAAACGTAGACTTTCCTGCATTTGGTTTACCTATTAAACCTACCAGCATAAATTATTCCCTTTACTGAATATCAATATGGGGTTTATTAATACTTTTAAATTAATGATCCGATCTTAATCAAAATCAGTGAAATTGTTCTATTATTAAAATCCAGTTTAATGTTTCGTTTTACATTAATCTCGCTGCCATCCTTTTGTATGAAATTAAATGGCTCAATTTCTGGATACTGCAATTTTAAATCTTTAAAGTAGCTGCCTTCTGGATCAAAATCAAGTATAATTGCAGACATGGCAACTCTCATAGCTTCATTTATCGCCTGATCCTTACATTTTATAAATGACATCGAAAACGCAAATACCAGAGTATCAAACGATTTGGATCTAAATGGAAGCGAGCACGCGCTTCCTACAAGTACATTCTCCACTCTGTTTTTTGCAAATTCAA
>JBMFVR010000096.1:0-5339 GCA_049965895.1 Nitrososphaeria archaeon
GGATGGTTCACTGTACGATATGAAATTATTTGAAATCATTGTAAAGTACCTTTTAACGCCACCGTATCTGAGAAAGTATGCTTTCCCAATGAAAAATGAACTGAAGTATGTTGGCCTTCTCCCGCCAATCAATATTCCAAGTCATATAGTGTCAAAGGATGATAACCTCAGATATGGAATTGTAATCAAAAAGGGCAAAGAATCATATGTTGAAACAGGCATAGGGAAAATGGTTAGGCTAAATGGTTATAGGAACGCTATGAATGGAGAGATTATACCCGTGAAGTTGATCAAAATAGGTTCTGAAGTGGCGGCTGTCAAGCATGACTTTAAAGGGTACAGCGGCATGAAAGTTGAAAGGATTATTGATCTTGGTTCTTTTATTGATGCTCTGAACTATGAAAATAACACGGTAATATACACTTCCAGAGAAGGCGCACCCATAAGCAAGAATTGGAAGGATATATACGAAAAAATGAAAACCACAGGCAGTATCCTGCTGCTATTTGGTTCACCTAAGATGGGGTTCGAAGACATGCTTGACCAGAGTTACAGGAAAAAGGGGTTATGGGTAAACATTGCAGAGGATCAAGCAGTAAAGACAATAAGAACGGAGGAAGCGTTGCTCATTTCGCTGAGTTTGATAAATTTCTTTGCTCATCTCTGACGCATCTATCCCTAATATCAAGCACATCAATTTTGACAAGAGAGACTTCACCTTCAAAAAAGAGTGCTGGTTCAACACTCTTTGAACTCGTTCCTCTCCTTAAACCGATCCAACTGTACATGTTGATGCCACTGTCCATTTCTAAGTAAAGCTCGGCAAGGCTATTAAAAATTGAAACCTTTGAAATTTTAACACTCTTTTTCCATATCTTTCCTTCAACGCCAGTAAGAGTAAGCGTTCCATTACCAACACGTTTTCTTATTTCCTCTTCAGAAAGCTGAACATTGAGCTTTAATATCATTTTAATTGTCATGCTGAAGTCTCTTACCATGTTTTCGGTGCTCTCAAGTGATTGGGAAAGTACGAACTTTATCCCACGAACAGGATTTTCAGGCACCATAAGTGGGGCTTTTATGCGGTCATATATCGACCTGAAATGGAGGTAAACTGGCGATCCGTTTCCTGACACGGTGGATCCTTCTATGTCCTTGAGAGCCCATGTTAACCTTGGGATAGTGGAATTAAGCATGCTAGGTAGCACATATATAAAAAATGATTCCAATGAGCCATCATTGGCTATCCCAGTGTACTTACATACATTGCATCCTTTTCCATTGCACACTGGACATAGCCCCGCATTAACTTTTGCATCTGGCAGAATCTTGATGTAATTTAGCCTAATTTGATACCCCCTTTCATATATTTTAACCCTAAATTTATCAGTAAAGTCAAACACAATGTTCAATTCAGGTCTAACTTCCTGAAGCCTTTGATCCAGCACTTTCGCAAGAGCCCTCTTGAAGTGATCCCTTAAACCCTTCTTTAGCGTAACATAGTCCTTTAATTTATACTTCGTTATTATTTCATCCTCAATTTTCAGTACGGATGCACCCATTTTCACTGAAACATTATATGTTCTGAATGAATATGGCGAACAGGCGCCTAGCGCCTCATCTACAAGTTCCCCTCTAAACGGGATTGAGTGACAGAGGCTGCAGGAGCTTCTGAACGATTCTGCTTCTGCTAGTGCTTCATTGGAAGGCTCGTTAATTAACCTTTTAAGGCACCAATCACATATTTTATATTCTCTGACCAGCCTTACATCTTTTTTTAAACGCAACTTTAATGTATAGAGGTAAGCACTGTTTAAAAATTTATAATGGTATGCGTACAATGCTTTTTATGCAATTATCAACGTCATTGCTATTCATAGTTTCAGCTGGAATAATTTTCATAGGTTTTTTTGGCGAAGTATTCTTTAAAAGAACCGGTATATCTGAATCTCTATTTCTGATATTTATAGGAATAATTCTTGGTCCTATCTTTAAGGTGTTTCCATATTCATTAACATATGCTGTTATACCATTCATAAGCCAGCTGACACTTGCAATGATAATGTTTGAGCTGGGAGTTTTGCTAAACGCAAAAAATATGGTTTCTGAGGGCCTTCGAGCTATACTTAGAACAGTAATTTATGTTTTCTTTAGCCTAAGTTTGATTTATGTTTTATTTAGATACATGTTAGGATGGAACAGTTACTCAAGTGCGCTACTGGCTTCAATTGTGGGGGGCGAAACTACAACAGTAATTGTACCGTACGTAGCTAAACATATAGGAGATGAAGCATTATTTGCAAATATAACTATAGAATCAGTTCTCAACAGTATATTTTTGATCATAGTTTTCTACTTTGTACTTGACGCTTTTATCTCTTCAACTCCCATTTCATTTTTGGGTCTTCAGACAATGGCCACAAGCCTTGTCAGCCAGATATCTATTGGATTTTTTATTGGTATAATTGCAGGCATAATATGGGTAGAGTTCATGAAGGCATTTGGTAAAATAAACTACCTCTATATAGCCACAATTGGTTACGTGCTTCTTATCTATGCTATAGTAAATAGACTGGGAGGAAGCGCGATTCTTGCAGTTTTAATGGTAGGAATACTGCTTTCAAATTCCAAGCAAATATTTGAAGGATTGGGATTAAAACAGGAAGTGGACAATTCAAATCTTGTTTATATAAGGCAGTTTCAGGGAGAAATTTCATTCTTTCTGAGAACTTTCTTCTTTTTCTTCTTGGGCCTAGTAATTTCAATAGAGATTTTAAATTACATTTTCCTTTACTACTTTGTATTTCTGGTGATCGTTGTTCTTATGGCAGTTCGTTACCTGGCCACCAAAATCACTACGGGAAAGGAAATGACGAAATATAATAAGGCAATTTTCATCATGATGGCTCAGGGCCTTACCCCTGCAGTGCTCTCCACCATAGCGCTTTACTATAACGTTCCTAAAGCACAGTTAATAGTTACAATAGCAGCATTTGTGATCATAATAACTAATGTTATAACTGTTGTTGGCGCAAGAAGTCTGAATCAGATTGAAAAGTAGTGAAGATGAGCATGTAGAAATAAGGGAAAGGGAAGCAATAGCTGTTGGTTTAGGGGCCATAATAGGCGCTGGAATATTCGTACTCAGTGGCACGGCAATTGCCCTTGCGGGCTCATTTTCAATAGTTTCATTCATCGTGGTAGGTGTACTTTCGTTGATGCTTTCATTTATTTTAGCTGAGCTCAGCACATTAATGCCAAAGGATAAGGGGTCTGTATATTCATTTGTTTTCAGGGCATTTGGTCCAGAACTGGGAATGATAACGGGATTGATGTTTTACTTTAGCTTTGCAACAAGTATTTCTGCAGTGTCCATAGGATTTGGCTCTTATCTTGCAAGCCTTTTTGGACTTGAAGGAGATTATTACCTAGTAATTGCAATAATTTTGATAGTTGTTCTTACATTTCTGTCATTAAAGGGGCTTGGAACCGCCACCAGAACTGATTTCTGGCTGGTTCTGGTTAAAATGCTGATACTCCTGATTTTTATAATTTTTGCTGTAATGATAGCGATTTTCCAGTTTAAGCCCAGCAATTTTGTTAGTCTACCAACCCAAAGGGGAATTTACCCAATCTTTGCATCTAGCATTTCGATATTTTTCGCTTATTCAGGATTTCAGACAATTGCCTCAATGACAGACAGGGTAAGGGGTGGACCAATGGTTGCAGCAAGGGCAATAGTCAAGTCTGTAATCATAAGCATGGCTTTTTATATAATGATCATAGTTGCCCTGCTTTTACTGATGCCGGTGCGCTATTTTACCATCACGGCTGATCCACTGGTTACAGCTCTAAACTATACAAGAGCACCTATCTGGTTCAAGGTGCTAATAGATGTTGGTGCGCTATTTTCAACAGCCTCAGCAGCGCTTGCAATGATAATAACTACCCCCAGGATAGTTTATCAGATATTTAATGATTTCAATGCCGGACCCATACTGACAAAGTATACCCAAACTAAGGATGTTGCGCCAGTAGCAGTTTTAATAACCACTGCAATAGCACTCGCCGGCCTCTTTGTTGGTAACATATATATAATTGCTGCAGTCAGCAATTTTGGAGATATATTTTCATTTATAATGGCTTCATTTTCTCTTCTATATTTTGGTAATCATGGATTGAGAGGTAAGTACAGGACGCCGGCTTATCCCTATTTGCCTATTTTCTCGATATTAATATTGTTTGCTCTGCTACTTGGCATGCCACGTGAGGCGCTTCTTATAAATACTGTGCTCATAATACTATTTTTGATGGCTTCCTATACCGTTAAAATTGGACGAAACGACAAATAAACATGTAACAATACAACAGCCTGCACAACGTTTTTTAACGGGATATTGTGAAATATGGTCATGGGAGGAAATAAGAAAAAGACACTAGCTTCTATGGAAAAGGAGCAGGCCAGAGAAGAGATAAGAAAGCTTGGCGCATCAGAAAAGAAAAAGGAAAGGCCAGAGGATAGAAATAAGTCCAAATCTGAGTTCATGATGACTCTCAATGATGCAGAAGTGATGAGGGTAATGAAAGGAATGCCATTTATAACCCCCTATCAGCTGTCCAAGGCAACCGGCGTAAAGATGAGTATAGCAAGGTCAGTTCTGGAGCAGCTCAGAAAGAAAAACCTTATCGAAGTAAGCGGCGGTTACAGCGGTAGATATATTTATGTGCCCAAAGCGGCATAAACAATATAATTCCAATTATATGATAATTGGCAAGCCAGTTTAACTGTGATTTTTAGAGGTTTGTTATCTTTTATTTATCGATGTTTTATCATCTGCAATTTTTGAGCATAAATCAGAAAATGGCGTTTTCTCTAAAGATTTGCTATTTAATGAAATAATAAAAAAGTAAAGTCAAACAAGTGAAATTTTATACAGATAAATTTAAAAGCGCTGATTTTATTACCTAAAACAAATATAGAAAATTGGAAAGAAGTAGTCTTCTCTATTATGAACAGAAAATGGCGTTTACAATTAACGCTTACAATGAACAAGCGCTCTACTATTTGGCTGAAAGGGTCGGTACGCCCTATTACCTTATAGATGAGCATATACTATTGTCAAACTATGAAAAACTGAAAAGCGCTTATTCTGGTTTTAACGGTAAAACTGTTATAGCATATTCAATAAAAGCAAACTTTAATCCCTATGTTTTAAATTTCTTTTCTGAAACAGGGATAAATTTTGATGTTACATCTGCAGAAGAGCTCTACTTTTTACTAAAATCAGGGGGAAACCCTGAAAAAGTAATTTACACAAGTGTGACAGAGGGATTAAACG
>JBMFVR010000097.1:0-5319 GCA_049965895.1 Nitrososphaeria archaeon
CGTGGATGATGAGACCACCACAGTCATGCTGGAATACTTAAAGGGTGTTCCGCACGTGGCCTCGTCGATGAAGCGGGAAACGTCCAGCTAAAGCTAGGCTTAGTTCACATGGCCTTGGGTACAACCTAGATGCCCGTGGACGATCAGACTGTCTCCATGATTAAGAGCATTGCGCACAGTCGATAGAGTGGAGTTTCACTGGTTCCAATATCTAGGATTTATGTTTGGTGTAGCTGGGTGCTTTTCAGGGAATCCTTCATAACTTTTATTATATCAAGGAGGAACTTGCAAAACCGTATGCAACAGTGTCTTTCATTTTAATATTTACATTTTATGCAAAAAAGCGTAAAGAAAAGTTTTTATATAAATAATTTTTATAAATGTACGTTTGTACAATTTTAGTAAAATTTATGTATCCTTTTTTATCATTCTTATCTTAGTTTTTGCTTTTGCGCAGCCCTTTGTTGTTCTTGTTCAGCCAGCGCATGCAGATGAGTTTGTATATGGTGGAGAAACCCAGAGCAATGGTCCATTCACCCTCACATTTACAGAGATAGGCCTGCCAAACGCTACAGTCTGGTATGCGACTGTAAATGGAACCACAAAGAATTCCCTTGCAGGTGAGGGTGGTTCATCGGGCTCAATTTCATTCGTGCTTTCAAAGGGCACATATTCCTACAGCGTTGGCGGCGTCAGCGGCTTCTCCGCAAGCCCATCAAGCGGCTCAATTTCCTTGACCAGCAGCGTAAACATTCCTGTAAGGTTCACAATAATTAACGGTAGCACCTTTAATGTCACGTTTGTTGAATCTGGCTTGCCCATAGGCGTTTACAGCATATCAAATGCTGGCATTGCTCAGCAGAACATCAGCTGGAGCGTTTCGCTGGGAAACAGAGAAATGTCATCAAGGGGCACCACGTTAACCTTTTCCAACGTCAGTGCTGGGAACTACAGCTGGATTGCCCACACTGTGAACGTTTCAGGCGCATACTATGTTCCTCAGCCGGCTTCTGGTAACATGAGCGTGCCAGATCAGCTTACGGTTTTTGTTCATTATACTGAATATGCCAAGGTCAGAATCGAGCCAGATAACGGCCTGTTCGGTGATGTTACACCCGCAGGCACGCACTGGTACAGGGTTGGCACGGTTGTAAATTTAACCGCCGTGCCAGGGTTTGAATCTACATTCTTCGAGTGGTCATACACACCAATGGAGTTCTTCCGTAATCCTACCTCACAAAATACCTCATTCACTGTAATGGGTCCAGGCAACGTAACCGCAGAATTTGCAACGGCGGTTGGATTCAGGGAATCCGGCATTCCGCAGGGCGGCAGTGGCACTTCATATACATGGGGATTTGATGTTTATCCACAGTCGAATCAGGGGCTTACAGGGGTGAACAGTAGCCAGTGGATGTCAGGCCAGAACACCTTCACTGCAGTTAACAGCTCGGCCATAATTTTGTATGCCACTAACGGTTCATACAAATATGTAGTGAGCCCGGCATACGTTCAGAACCCTTCAGCCACATCATACGTTTACACCCCCACCGTGATAAACAGGTCCATGATTGTTGATACTCAGATGCTCGTTTTCAGCATTGAATTTGTTCCGGGAGTGCCTGTTAACTTTACGGAGAGTGGCCTACCAAAGGGCACGCCCTGGGCAATTGAAATAAACGGCACTTACCACAATTTCATTGCAGGTTATAACAGCCCGCCCGTATACCTGCCCCCAGGCACGCCAATAACCTTCAGCGTCCAGCCGATAACCGGCTACACAATAACCCCAGAATCAGGGGTCATGTCATTTAATGGTCCATCCACTTTCTCTGTCAGCTTTGCGCCTGTGTCGCCAAAGGGCCAGATTTACTCCCAGTATTCGGGTTACTTTTACTCAGGGCTTCAGGTGTTCAATGTGTTCGGCTTTAACGGCAGCTGGGGTTCAGCGGTTCCTGCGTATGTCACGGCCACCGCCGGCTCAATTACAGTGCCGTTCAGCCCCCCTTCAGTACCTGGAGGCTACTGGACATCGCAGCAGGTGAACATGGGGAATTTCAATTCAAGCTTTGACCTGGTGGTTCATGCGGCCTACCCAAACGGCAGCATACTGAACTACACCTATCCCGTGAGCGTAATAAATTCACCACCATGGTTAACAGCCTTGGCCAATTCGCCCGCTGTTTCAGTTTCAGTTTCCCAGCCGGTTCAGGAGTGGGGAAGCCCTTATACGGTGACCTTTGACACCAACCTGGCCACCGATACACTGCTGACTGTAAATGCTAACCTGAACATAATCAGCGGCGCTTACGACTTCCTGCCTTCGGTTCCGCTCACGCTCACCCTTACTTCATCCGGAGATATGTCGATTTCAACCTCAATAAACCCCAATTCAGTTACTGTTAAGCTTGATTCAGTATCACTGACCATGGGTGGCTCAATTTCCCTTTCGGGCAGCTTCGAGCTGTCACAGAACACCGTCGTCTGGAAGAGCGCAAGCGTTGACCTAGCGTTTAACACCTTAGTATCAACAACAGTGCCAGTAGCAGGCATAAATGTGCCAGGCACTGATTACACGGTTGGAATATGGCTTAAAATAGGTGCTGGACCGGATTTCTCGGTTCTTGTGCAGCTGCAGCCAACCACCAACGGCAACTATGAAATAACCAACGGATTGCCCGTCATGGTGTCCGGAGTAACCGGAGGTGTTGGCGTTACAATTGCCATTTCCGTCAATGGTGGCCTGACCAATATAGTCAGCGCGGGCGGAGGTGGAGGCCTGACGTTCATGCAGTACATAGGGGTTCCACCCGAGCCACTTGACATGGGAGGCAACATAACAGGAACGGTTTTCATAAGCGCAACCGCATTTGGGATATCCTGGACAATATGGAAGGATACGGGTCTCCTTTACAGCTGGGGTGCGAGCAATGACCCGGCGGTGAACCAGCAGGGCAACGTGACATACGTGAAGGCTTACTTTAACCTGACGGGGTACAACTCACAGGTCTGGGAGAGCGGGTCGTGGAACGGCACACTGGTTCATGATATTTATCCATACACCACGTTTTCAACCGCTCCCGGGATCGGAGGCGATTACCTTTTCTACACCTACTACAACACCTCAACCCCCGTGCATCCTTTGACTGTAAGGGGCATATTCATGTCAAATGAAAGGAACGCAACACCTGTGGCAATGCCGAATTTCGGCAACTTCGAAACCACCGGGCCCGAGGCATTTGCTCTTCCTAACGGTTCAGTTGAGCTGCTATATGCAGCCCTGCCTGAATCCCAGATCACAAACAGTTCATCACTATTTTCAGTTAACAGGGTTCTGCTGCAGGCATCGCGGTACAACGGCAGCTCCTGGAGCGCACCAGTAAATGTAACTGCAAGTGGCGTGGCAAATTCATACACGTACAGGGACGGCTATGCGCTTGTGATCGAGACGCCATCTCTGTTTTCAACATCGTCTTCAGTGCAGGAGTACAAAGTGTCAACCGGCAGTCTCATTTCAAGCATGCCCCTTGCCAACGCATCGTACTTTGAATACTTTAATCCTGAGCTTTCCACGGCTGTTGTCAGGTTCAGCAACATGAGCTACGCAATTCTTAACCTGAATAAAGGGACAGTTACAAAAATCACGCCACTCCCTAATACCCGCCTGCTGCAGGTTGGTTCGGCAGCTAATTCGTCCGACATGATTTACTATTTGCTGTCCGCAAATGGTAAGGATGTGTTCGAGCTCTACAACGTAACTTCATCAAGGGTAGTCTACACTCAGAACTTATCTGAGAATGCTTATCCTGCATACTTTGTATACGGTTCTCCAGAATCAGCCCTCATAACCGGTCAGGAGCCATCGGGAGTCAGCGTATATGATGTGAACCTGAACTCCAATTCAAGCATGCTTTACAGCACGTCATACATTCCAAACATGACATTCTACAGGGCTTCAGATGGAGGTGGAAACCTGTACATTTATTCCATGAACTCATACGGCCAGCCTTACCAGCCACTCTACAACCTTAACGCCTTGATAATACCATTCAGTGCACCCCCCGCACCTTTGCTGTCACTTGAATACAACGGTTCAGGGATAAGGGCAACATGGTCAGTTCCTCAGCACTACAAACTGACAGGCGTATACCTTACAGTAAACGGTTTACAGGTAGCATCTGGCTCAGCCTCAGGAACAGCTTTCTATCCCGCAAAGTCGCCGGGCAATTACGTATTTACAGCCACTTCAGAAAACGTCATAGGCAACTCCTCCACAAGCAATTCGATGGGCATTTACCCTATTAACTTCACAGAAAGCGGGCTGCAGGCAAATTCAACTTGGTCAGTTACAGTTTTGGGTGCCTCAGGTCAGAAGTTGCAGTTCAGCGCGCAGACATCATCTAACCATGTTTCAATACTTGTTCCCAACGGTAAATATGCATACAACATAACTGCCCCATCAGGATACAGGGTTTCGTCGGAAACAGGGGAAGTGCAGGTTAACGGCACATCAGCGGCAGTTTCGCTAACATTCAGCAAGCCATCATCGATCAACCTGATAATAATAGCAGTGATAATAATAATAGCAACAATAATAATAGCTGCTGTTTTGCTTATAATCAGGAAAAAGTGAGTTCTAGCAAACCGTTTATTTATAAGCTAACATTAATTTATGCAGATTGAAAGAGCTGCCATTGAAGCCCTACGTTTTTCTTATTTTTCTAGCTATTGCTTTGCCTGCTGTACACCCGCCTTTAACTCATGGAGCAGTTTTCCTGTACCCCAGAGGTCTATCGCTTTCATATTTAACGTCTGGCGCATTACCTAAATCGCTCCAGCCAGTGGCCAACTACGACGAGCAGCTCGGTGAAACGTTCACCAGTAATTTTTCATCACTCGCAGTTAACGTAACGGCTGTGGAACAGGCAGACACCTATGGCTACGGTCCTGCCTACCTTCTGAACGGGCTTTCCAGCACCGGCTACTGGTATCAGGTAGGCCTATCGTACAACTGGCCAAACTCTGAAGGAGGCGGTTATAATGCCGGCTTCAACATGGTTTATGAGGTGTACAGCCCAAATGGAAATTCAATCTTTCCTCAGGGGGGTGGCGGTTTGATGAGCTTCTCTGGACCTGTCTACCCCGGAAACACAGTTCTCCTGAGTTTGAGCTTCTCAGGCGGCAATGTGGTAATGGAAGCTGTTGACATCGAGACTGGAGCAAGCGCTGAAGTTTCTTACAGCGCTGAGGGTGCTGCCTACTTTCAGGGTCTAAGTGAGCCTTCAAACTCAAAAGGCTTCTTCACCGGGCTGATGACCG
>JBMFVR010000098.1:0-5312 GCA_049965895.1 Nitrososphaeria archaeon
TGCAGGGCTCTTTGTCTACGCTTGGGCAACAGATAAATCAAATATTTAAAACATCCGTAGATCAAATGACCAATTCAATTAAACAGATGTCAGCAATTATTAAAAATTCAGTTGAACAAGATCTGCCGGGCACTTTATACGATTTTAGGATGATGCAAATTAGCATGCTAGCTACCCTTTATCTCGATGAATCCACTATACCAATCTCATTAAGGATGTTTTCTGAGGATGATTTACAAAAAAAGGATATTGATAGTTCAGGTATTGAATGGTACAAAAATCTTTTGGAAGAAAAAGATGCAGAAAAATTGGCTCGGGCTGCAACCGTTCTGCTTGGAGGAATGTATATAGATAACAATCTTGCAGTTTATTTAAATAATAACGGATTTTTTGTTAAAGCAGATAAAATATTATATAATTACGGGCCAGATGCATATTTAAAACTCAAACAAATGGTAGAAGGTTAAAGCCCATATGTCAAATCAGCAAATGGATATTAAAGAAAGGCTGATTTTGGAGCTGATAAAACCGGCTAAAATAGACGTTCTAAAAAATAGATACGGGCAGGAGCAGATCAATCGCCTCTATAACGATAAATCCTTTATGGTTATCGGAAATATGCAAATTCAATCAAAAAATTATTCTGATCTGCTCAATTTAAACGATTATTACAGGGTTGCTGGCACTTTTAATGAAGAAGAACTAGAATATGCAATAAAAAGGCTAAAAAGCTACGTAAATAAGAACAGTTTCCTCAATGATGCCATTGAAGTTCTGGGAAACAGGCAAAAAAGGGAGGAATATAATAAAAAGTTGCAAAAATATAGGGAAGTGCTTCTGTCTCAGGTAAAACTAGAATCTTTCAGGTTTCTTGCTCTGGGCGGCGCTGGCGAGGTTGGAAGGTCCTGCTACTACGTCAGAGTTGGACAAGGCAATTACTTTCTGCTGGACATGGGGATCAAGGAAGGTATTACGGAGCAGTACCCATACTTTGAAATTCTTGAGAAGTTGCCAAAAGTCAAGGCAATCTTCATAAGTCATGCCCACCTGGACCACTACGGCCTTTTGCACAAGATTGAATATCTTGAGAAATACCTGCAAACACCTCTACCTCCAATTATAATGTCGAAGGATACACAGTACCAGATATCGGTCACGCTTGACGATCTTATTAGAAAGAAACAGATGAAAGACGATGAAAAGGAAGAGATTATGAGCTTGATCTCAACTGATGAATCGGGCACCATAGGTAACGTCCATTACACACTGCTGAACTCAGGTCACATAAGGGGCTCCAGAATGGTTCTGCTTGAAGCTGAGGGTGATTCGATCCTTTATACAGGAGACATAAACTTTGAGAATAATGAGATTATAACTTCCGCCAAGCCAGTCACTTCAGGAGTAAACACGCTAATAACAGAGGCCACGTATTCTGGCATTAAACAAAGGAAGGAGTATGAGGAAAGAAAGCGGGAGCTGATAAACATAATCAATGACAGTCTCGATAATAAGATGAAAGTAATCATACCGACTTTTGCGATACAGAGAACGGAGCTGGTTCTGAGGATTCTCAATGATGCCATAGATAATAAAAGCCTCGGTTTTGACGAAAAAGTGGTGACAGCTGGCCTTGGAGGCAAGTTTGCTATGGACTATAGCAATAATTCTCTTTCAAACATTGATTTCAGCTTGGTAAAAAACGGAAAGGACAGCGCAAGGGTTTTAAAAGATATGCTTTGGTCTGATAAGCCGCAGATTCTGGTTACGGGTGCAGGTGATATGACGCGTGGTGCAAGCTCAGATTTGCTCATGGATGCAATAAACATGAAAAACGTGACGATAATAATCGTGGGGTATCAACCAGCAGGTTCCCTAGGCCAGCTTTTAGAGCGGGCCATCGACACAGGAAAAATAAACATGGGTGATGATGAAATTAAAGTAAGGTGCAATATAAAAAAAGTGTCGCTTGGGGGGCACGCAACAGAGGAAGATATAGTAAATTTTATAAAAAAGATCAATCCCTCCAATATTATAATAATACATTCTGATAAACCTAAAGAATTTTCAAAAAATCTCAAAAATGAGACCGGCTTAAATTCAGTAGCAGCAGAGAACCTTGAGGTGGTTTTTGATTATGGGCACAGAGGCCTAAAATGGTTACCGGCAATTGAACAGGGAAATCAACTGTTTTACTGTGAATGCGGCCTAGTATTTACAGATTATAATAAAGCTAGGGAACACTTTGTAAATGCAAAGCATAGGGAGGTGATGCCTTACAGACTGTTCATGTACAGGGTTCTTAGCTCCAAAGAATTGAAAGACCCTGATGCTAAAGATGAAGTTGGTCATGCAATTGAACTAGTTTCGGATTATTTAAAAAATAATAAAAGAAGAGTTTATGGTATTTATGGCATAGGGGATAAAATAGCTGTTGTCACGGACGCCATAGAAGATGAGTTAAAGGAATTTGCAAGGGAAAATAACAAAATATTCGAATACATATCTCTAAAGTTAATGGAAAGACCGAACCAAGTCTACAAAATGGACACTTATAAAATACTGGTTCCCCTGATGATAGAAAAAGTAAGAAACCTGCTTGAAATAGAACCATTTAGGGCACCAACCGTGCGAACATATGACCCCGTGAACAGAGAAGGTAACTTTAAAAGAATCTACGCAGCAGACGGCTACTTCGACCCTCAAAAATTAACAATTTACATCTCAAAAACTCTTGCTGTGAATGTTATGCTTTTCAAGGAAGTTCTAGTGCATGAACTCGGGCACTACCTTCAGTACATAAAGGGCAAATTGGTTAAAGAAGATGAGAGAGATAAGCTTTTTTATCAATACAGTGAAGGATTTTCAGAGTTCATAGCAACAATGCTTGATCTAAAATCTAGTTACACGCCTATTATCGCTGAACCACACAAAGGAACGCATTACATTATAGGTCTAAGGAAATACAAGTTAATTTATGACGTTTTCGGAATGAATGGAATCAGGAAAGCGGCATTTGATTTTAACAGCTTTAAGGAACTCAGTGAGCTTGCATTTAACAAAGTGGCATATGACAAAAATACTGGAGCGATTTTGCTTGAACTTAAAAAACGTGGCATTTACAAGAAAATATTCCTAAAGAAGGGCTTTGACCCCCTTGCCTTCTACAGAGCATGGAATGTGAATAAAAAATATGATTTGCAAAAGCAATTAAGGGGAAGAGTCAGGTCCTACACGCTAAGTGGGATAAGTGAAAATCTTGTCCTGCAGGCCCTTGCAATCAGCCTTTTCAATAATAAGAAAGTAATGGAAAATAAGCAGCTTCTAGAATCAACTTCAAATTTACTAAGGTACAGATTGAACCTACTTTTTATCTTTAGGAAAAAAGCGATAATTAAGAGCTTAAGGATCAATGAGTATGTCTATGGATTTGACATAAAGGAAACGGAAAGTCTTTTACAGTATATTAAAAAAAGGGACATTGAAATAGCGTTTGGTATAGATTCCGATGGTACAATACACTATCCGATCGCTGAAGAGGTGCTAGAGCTAAGCCCCAATTTTACAGAAATTTACCTGCATAAAATGACAATGTCAGGAGTTCTTGAGATGAACTATCAAGGGCAGCTGATGGGTTGTAAGATACATAGGAGGTTTGACCCGCTGGTGCGATTGGTTTGTCCCAAGTGCAAAAGTTATCTCATTAGCCAGGTAGAAGAGAGAGTTTTTGAATGTAAAAGGTGCGGGGAAACTTTCAGCTATCCACAGGTTGAATATTACTGCAGAGAAAATCACGCATTTGACATAGAGACTTCAATCAATCAAGAAATTTATTCATTTAAACTTACAGAGGAAGCAAGAAAAAGAATAGAACCGACCGCCTAATGACGCATCCAAGCAGAATAATGATATAAATTGCATTATAACTGTATTTTCCTCATTGAAGAGCACTTCGCATCAACACTAGAATAAACAATCAATGAAACCGTGTGTTCTCGTACAACGTCTGGCAGAAATGAGCGCAGGTTATGGATGCTGATAATGATCATTATGAAGCTTCATTGGTGCGATAAAATAGAAGGGCGCAATCCATCTACCTCCTGAAGATTGAGTTTTCCTGCTCATAAAGTTGCAAAAATTCCTGAACTGCGCAACAATATATTTCGAAAATTACTCAAACATATTTATATCAATATTGTAAAGCATCAGAGCGTTGAGGATCGAAGGCAAATATTTTGCTTCATTGATTTCAAAAAGCTGGTCCTTTATCTGGCCACCCACAGGAACCTCACAAATGCAATTTATGGTACATCGTTGACTGAAAGGTGAAGCAGAACGTGCAGTTGAGCCAGAATGCTCAATAAGGAATGCCTGTTATGGAGTTTTCTCTTTCAGAGAGCATCCCTTATGTTGCTGTACAGCGCAGAGAGATTTCAAGGCTGGAGCGATCTTGCTGCAGCGCTTTTGAAAGATGATAAATTGGCGCCTGTGGAGAAAGCTGCTGGAGCACATTGCTGGCCTTTGAATCACGCCAACCCAGGCATTGGAAGCATGGCATGTGAAAATTTCACTTCAGTACAGAAGTATGCTTTTATTTCAAACCATCACCATCGTTCATGAGCCTTGATGAGGATTCCCTCAGCGGGCATGCCTTCATAATAGGTGCCACAGGGTCTGGAAAGACAACGCTCCTGGTTTACCTGATCAAATACATCCGTGAAAACATAAGTGACGCATCGGTAATTTTCATAGACCCTCACGGTGACGCATCGGTTCAGGTTGCGTCGTTGGTCCCAAACCCCGTCCTCTATGACCCCATCCTGGCACCCTTTGCGCTGAACCCGATGGACCTCGGCGAGTATTCTGGGGAGCGGGTGTTAATGGTGCAGAGGCGCGTTGCTGAGCTTGTAAACGTGCTGAACGAGCTATTCGGCGTGGAGCAGAGCAGGGCTCCCAGGCTTCTGTGGATTTTCAGGGGGCTGCTCTACTACCTTTATTCAGTTTCCGACACCCCAACCTTCCTGGACCTCTACGCCCTTCTTACTGAACTTCTGGCAGACCCATCAGAAATAAGAACGCTCATGAAGGCTTCCGGGCTGGACGATGAGCTGGTGAAGAAGACTATTGAAGCAATATCCGGGCTGGACCCTCAGGCGTTCACTGCAGTTCTCAACAGAATTTCGGGCTTTGTGATCCCGGCAGGCTCCCTCACATCGAAGACATTCAACACCAGAAAGACTACCGTCGACTGGAACGGGATGCTTTCTCCTCAAGGCATCACCATCTTCAGAATTCCGAGGCACGCTCTTCCGGAC
>JBMFVR010000099.1:0-5281 GCA_049965895.1 Nitrososphaeria archaeon
AGGTTCTGATGGCAGAAAAAGCATTACTGGTTAAGCTTGTTAACCTTGGATGCCTTTTTGTTGTACCTTAGAATACCATGAAATATTGTTACCTGCGAATCTACTGCCCAACTTCCCTGTAAATCCAGTAGCATGGAAGAACAGCTGCAGGGCCAACATGAAATGGTTCAGACGATGTCATGGCAATCAGAAAATCAGTGTAGGTCCTTGACGAAGGCGATTGCTTAAATTTAGCAGTGTCAACGCCGAACTTTTCGAGTATGGGTGAGTGCAAGGAAACTTCAACGCCGCTTGCGCCAATTATGTGCTTTGAAAACATGCAAGTTACTTCAACAGATGGAGATTTTGCTCCCAGATAAGAGAGTGCCCTGACATAATAGTTAAGGTAAATTCTGTCCTGAGCAAGGTAGAACCTGAACCTGTTTATATCAAGCGTGCCGTTGGCCAGCTTAATTATAAAATCATGCGACATTATTTTATCATATATATCAGCCGAAGATTGCCAGATTCTGGCAGTATTTGCCATAAAACATCATAAAATAATCAGATATAAGAGCTTTATTAGCCATATTTATGAAGATACCATTACGCATACGAGGCAGTCGATGTTTGTTGAGAGAAGCAACAGCGCGCTGGTGATTTTGCCCGAGGGCACACTGCCGGGCGTCAATTGGATGCATGATGTTGAAACAGATTATCAGAAAGGTAATTCCCAGCCGTGATGCCCTGTACTCATAAATAGAATCAGGACTTTGCATAAATCATAAGGCAAAAATTAAAATTAAACTTCCTGCAGTGATTGAAACAATCATAAAAGCCCAATCATAACGGGACATATGAAATTTAGCGCAAAGTGACGGTTTTTTAATTACACCGAACCCTCTGACAGTTATAGAATCAGCAAGTTCACCGCTCCTAAGCAGAGAAATCATTACCACCGGAACAATGACTGACTTTATGGCCATTATGATCCTGTAGGGGTTTCTTGTTTTAAAATCTACACCACGAGCACGCTGAATGTAGAAAACCTCTCTTACATCTGAAAGAATCATTGGCAGAAGCCTCAATGACATTGAAAAGATAAGCGTCATGGCGCGTGGCAATTTAAGCCACCTTCCTATTAGTTCAACTTCTTCCGGGGAAATCAGCATTACCAGCACAGATATAATCAGGACCGATCCTGCGAACCTCAGTGCTGATGTCAATGCATATGAAACATTTTCTTCAAGCAGGCCTATTGTAATTATAAGAACGGCAAAGGGCAGTATCGACCCAAAAAGCCTAACTGTTCTTTTCAGTATCCTTGAACACGCCGCAAATGTGAGAATTGAAGCAATTACCGTAACATCTAAAACAACTCTTGAAGATATAAAAATTGCAAACAGGGCCATAAGGGGGAAAAGCCCTCTTATTCGTGGATCTCTTCTATGTACTATGCTGTTAACTGGCCTGAAACATTGGTAAAAGCTATCAAAGAAGCTAGACATTAATCATTACACCGTCCTCTGAATGCGGGATTTTGCCTGCGGCCCATCATATGTTAGTTTTCCGCCTTCCATGATTACTGTCCTTGCACCACTGAAAGAAGATACTAGTTCCAAGTCATGGGTTGCTATAATCACCGTCTTTCCAATTCTTAAAAGGGTAGAAACAACGTCAGCAAACATTTTCCTGTTCTTGTAATCCTGACCGGCCGTAGGTTCATCGATGGCTATGATTTCAGGGTTAAATGCTACTACAGAGGCAATTGATACCCTTTTCTTTTCACCCCAGCTAAGCTCAAGTGGTGACCTTGACAGCAAACTTGAAACGTTGAACAGTTCTGCAGACCTTTTCGCCATTTCATAAGGTGCATCAACTCCAAGGTTCTTGGCCCCAAAAGCTATTTCGTCAATAACCTTTTCTTCAAATAGGGCATGGTCAGGATTCTGCGGTACAATTCCAATCATTCTTGAAATGGCTCTCTGGTTAAGATGGGATATATCCATGCCGTTGATATAAACACTTCCCTTAGTTGGCTTGTAGATGCCTGCCATGATCCTCAAAAGGGTTGACTTTCCACTGCCGTTGGGTCCGAGAATAAACAGTAATTCACCAGCTCTTATGCTGAGGTCGATTCCCTTGATTACCATAAAGCCCTGGCGGTAGCTGTAATACACGCCAGTAAGTTGCACTGCCGTTGATGCCGTTGGTGCGCCATTGTTCAAAACGTATGGTTGTTCAGCATAACTGTACAGCTTTTCTAAAGTATCAGGCGCGTCCTGAATTCTTCCTTCATCCATAAAAAGCAGCCTGTCAACGTAAGGCATGAGCTGCTTCACCCTGTGCTCTGCAATTATGACAGTTATATTTATGTCCCGTTTTAGCTTATTTACCGCCTTTAAAAGGTCCTGAGTTCCTTCTGCATCCATAAAACCTGTCGGCTCATCAAGCAGGAGAACCCTTGGTTCATGAGCAATTGCACCAGCTATTGCCACTCTCTGCTTCTGGCCTTCACTGAGCTCCATGATCGGCCTTTTTTTAAGGTCAGATATTTCAAGCAGGGAAAGGCTCCATTCAACTCTTTCCCTTATCGTATCGCAATCCATTCCCAGATTTTCCAGCATAAAAGCTACATCGTTTTCAACCGTGGTAGTCACAAAGTGATTATCCGGATTCTGCGGGACATAACTCACTTTTTGTATTACGCTCTTTATGGGTGAACCGTTTACCTGTAGGCTATCAACGATTACTCTGCCCCTGAACTCCCCGCCGTAAAAACCCGGTATCAGCCCGACAATTGCCTTTATGACAGTAGATTTACCGCTTCCACTGTATCCTGCCAGGAGCAAGGTTTCCCCCTTGTTAACAAAAAATGAAACGTTCTCTATGGCCCACCTTTCTGAGCCCCTGTACCTGTAAGAAATGTTATCGACAGATATCACAGCCTGCACCTTATTCTACAGAAAACCCCATTATTTTGGCGTCAGCCCTTATCCTATGTGTCCAGTCTCTCACCCCATCGCGCCCGCCTATCATCCCAATAACCTCGTTACCGCATCCAGCCATAAACGACAGTGACCTTAAATCATCAGATACGCCAGCAGCAAGGTCAAGCTCTATGCTATTAAACAAGAGCCTTGCAACAGCACATGATTTTAGCGTTTCAAACACCGAGGCTGGCTCCCTTTTTTCCCAGGGAGTGCCCGGAACAGGTTTAAATGTTGAAAACCTTATCCCAGAAATGCCCTTAAATTCCATCAGCGATGTTATTGACCTTATCAGGCTACCCCCAACGCCATTCATCAGTATTACTGATATTCCCATACCCTTTTCTCCAAGCAGCTTTATAAACTCAATTTTTTTGTCATAGCTGTCTCCCGGCCTTGCATCCTGAAATGATTTCCTGTCCAATGTCTCGAGTGATATGACAAACCTCCGTACACCTAACCTCTTTAATGTATTGACGTCGTTCTCTAAAACAGGACCCACGTTAAAGTAGACTTCTATGTCTGTTACCCTTTTGATTGCTTCAGCTATATCAACCGCTATTTTTCCGCTTATCGGTGAAATGCCACCACCGTAAAGCAGTGCCCTGGCACCCCTATTTACCATAATTATGGAATTTTTAATGATCGTGTCCATTGGAACAGCAATCCTTTCAGACTTGTATGCGCCGAGGCTACTGGAAAGCGAACAGAACCTGCATGGAGGATTCAACGAACAAGGTGATACATCGCCCTGATGGCCCACTATCCTGATGCGCCTTCCCTTTTTTTTATCCCTTAAGGAGCTTGAAGCCTCAAACAGCTCAAAAACTTCATTATAATTTATGTTAAGTAGTTCTTCAGCAGCTTTAGCATCTCCCTTTTCTGTTCGCTCAATAAGGTCGTCGATCATGCCCTGATCACCCTCTGAGATATTTTATATCCTGCCAGCGAACCTATGCCGCCAACAATAAATGAGAGGGTTATTGCCCATGAAAAGAATAGGGTCAAAACCGCCATGGATTCAAAATGTCCAAACATTGATGGAAGGAAAATATAAACTCCAAGCATAAAGCCGAGGCCCCTGCCAAGCATAATTATGCCTCCAAGCATAAAAAAGAATGGCTTGCCTGAGTCGCCGTGCATCAGCTTGGCAACTGCTATGTAGGATTCAGCGAGTACAGCAGCGATTATAAATTGAAAAAACACTGGCCAGAATGCCACCACCATAAACGCAAGCAGCCCACCTATCAGAAGGCTCAGGCCTACAGCTCCAATTTTCATGCTAGCAGCCACATAAGTTACAGCCCCTACAAGAGCACAGGGAAATGCTATGAACGGTAACGTAGATGCCGGTATTCCTGGCACTATCAACCAGGGTCCCATTGAGAGATGGATCGCTGCTTGAAGGGCGGAAAATACTGCGACGGCTGCAATGTATCTTGGTACAACATTAGCCACGCTCATGCCGTTAGTAAACATAATCGTTAATATAAACCTTTTTTTAAACAACATTAATTAATAACGGTGGTGATAGTCCAAGCATTGTGCGTGACACCAACCAGATATGGATCATTTATTTATTGATTGATTGCAAAACCATCGCTTAAAAGCGATGGATCACCATTACTTGTGACGGCATAAATCATACATATATTTTTGACAATAATTGCATAAATAGAGGATACGTTATTTCAATGGGCCACCAACCTCTGGATCCAAAGGCATTAGAGGAAAGGCCTGCATACACGGCAGGCTAATTGCTACTGATAGACAGGAATGACTGAATTATGCTGTTGCCTGTAAACACGATCTGAGGCTAAAATATTCTGAAATTTTTTTGGGTGGAGCTTGAGCGGCGCCTAAAATTTAGAGATTAGAACCCGTAAAGCTTTTAATCCGCCCAGAGCAAATTTTCCTAAAATTATAAATAATGTAACACCAAGACACATATGTCACCCCTGTCACGCATGATCAACAGGTAGCACATCCTCTAATTTAAGCGCTTTGACCAGCCTGCTGTACCAGTCTTCATCTACTGATCCACTGTACCTCATTTCAGGAATGTATCCTGTGGTTGATACAGCTATAGCGTTGTTGTAGAAGTCCATGTAAGCTCTTATGTTCTCATCTATTTCTTTCATGTTCCTGCTCCTGCCAAGCCTGTGCCTCAAAAACCTCTTCAATCCTTTCTGCATGTTTGACAGCTTACCCATGGTTTGGGGATGATGAACAGAAGTCCAGATGTGCTTGCCAGTAATACTTTGCTCGCAGTGCTTCTTCATGGTATAATTTCTCTTTGAGAACTGTGACCC
>JBMFVR010000100.1:0-5232 GCA_049965895.1 Nitrososphaeria archaeon
AAAAATGGCTATTTTTAAGTATCTATCTGGAGAAAATAAAAGTCAAATTTAAACAATGCGGGGGGTGGGACTTGAACCCACGAAGGCCTACGCCAGCAGGTCTTGAGCTTGAGCAGCTTGTGCATTATACAACTACTGCCCCCTTTGACCTGGCTCGGGAACCCCCGCAACATTTTTAAAAAGCGTATGAGTTTTTAAGTTTAATCCTAATAAATAATAATGCAACGCTCAATAATAAAATAACTTTATTAAGCGAAAAAGCGTATAAAATAAATAATTATACAGTTATATGATTAATGGCAGTTATGAAATTTTTACGTTTGATTTTTTAGGTAGATTCACAGAAGGCATAATAAATGTATCAAATCTGCCATCTAAAAACCAATCGTTAGACATATCTTGGTAAACCAATCTATAAACTGAATCCAACTTCATAACTCTCAAGATAATAAACGACAAAACATGTTTTAAAATTGGGTTTGATATACAAACAGACAAAACATGTTTTAAAATTGGGTTTGATATACAAACATTTTATATCTCATGCTCTATACAGTACACTGACAACTATGGGTAAGCTGTCTAAAATTAATCCACCAGTTTTTGGGATGCTAAAAATTCAATTAACACCCGTTTAACTCATTGATAAGCGATGGTAAGTTCGAAATCATTTTCCAGGGAGCAACTGACAGCCTTATGGGATTTTTATAGTTCATAAATGGTTTAATAATTCTTGTAATGTAACCATATTTTAATAACTCCAAAAAAACTTCATCGTTGGATCTGCATGTTGAAATTGTCACAAAATATGTGGAAGTTGGTGTTCTTTCTACTTGTGGATCCACCTCATCTAAGAATTTTTTCATTGTTATTTGAGCTTCCATCCATTTTGATTTAAAATACGGAATTTTTTGAAGCAGAGTGATTGCAACTTCTGCGGCCAAAGATGAAACCACAAAAGGCAATTGTACTTTTTTAAGATTTGTAGAAAGTTCTGCATTACTAACCAAATATCCAACTCTTAATCCAGCTAGGCCAAAAGATTTAGATAGTGTTCTTAAAATAAGCAAATTATCATATTTATCAATTAATTGTATAAAACTTGTCCCAAGAAATTCTGAATAAGTTTCATCCACTACCACCAAACCATTACTTCTTTCTAGAACATCCTTTAATTGTTCAGTCGATGTATAATGCCCAGTTGGATTATTAGGAGCGCAAATAAAAATTATGTCTGGGTTTTTATCTGTTAACGAGTTTATGTTCAAAGAAAAATCATTCTTATACGGTATTTCAATAACCTTTATTCCTCTTATGCTAGCACTTATCCCATAATATGAATAGGTGGGTATTGAATAAGCAATGGACCCACTTACACCAAGCAATGATATTAACAGATCTATCAACTGATCGGCCCCAGAACCCAATACAATATTTTCTGTTTTTATTCCAACATAGGATGCTATAGCCTCTTCTAATTTACCTAATTCATCTTTTGGATAAAGTCTGGGGTCAGTTGCTAAAACTGCATTCTTTAAAATTGACTTTAAATACGATTTTGATACAAAGAGATTTTCATTTGATTGTAAATTTACAAAATTTTTTATATTCACATTATATCTTCTAGCGGCCTGACTTGCAGAAATTCCTCCCTCATAACCATGGCTTTGAGATAAATTTTTAATTACATTTTTCCACATCATTTAACCTCACCTACCTTACCTCTAACTTCCATGGCATATTTATGGGAAGGAAAGCCCTCATATTCTGCCATAGTTGTAACAACATCGACCATATTTTTCCAACCTATTGGATTTATTTTTTCATATGTGACTGATCTTATAAAGTTCATGACGTTTAAACCGGAGTACATTTTCGCAAAACCATTAGTAGGTAGGGTCGAGTTTGGTCCAATACCATAATTACCGGCCGAAAATGGGGTGTTAATTACTACAGTTCCCGCTCTAAGCATATTTTTATATTTTTGGAAAATTTTATTTGCATTCTTGCTTTCTATGGCCAGATGTTCTGGAGCAAAATCATATACGAACTTAACCATTTCGTCTATGCTGTTAAAAACTATAGCACCGCTGTATTTTTTGGCACTTGAAATTAGGTAACCCCTCCGTGGCTCGGGAATTTTCCTGAGCAAACTATTCATTAAATTTACAACTTCTTGTGCAAATTTCTTGGAAGTGGTTAAAAGAAGCCCTATTGAATCAGGGCCGTGTTCAGCTTCATTTAGCACATTCCAAGCAACCTTTAAAGCATCGCTGTCGCCATCGGAAATAACCACTCCTTCGCTTGGACCCGCAGGTAAATCTATTTTAGCAGCATCATAAACCAGCATCTTTGCCATAAAGGTATAGGGACCCCCAGGCCCAGCAACTGTATCAACCTTATGAATCCTTTTAGTCCCATAGGCAAAAGCTGCAATGGCGTGAGCTCCCCCTGCTATATAGAATTCATTGGCGCCGCCAATTACTCCGGCTACTATGGACGCCGGGTCCATTTCCAGTTTATTTTCGTGTGGAGGACTGGCTATGGCTATCCTTCTTACACCAGCAACGCCTGCAGGTACGGACAACATTAATGAAACAGAGGGGAATGATCCCTTACCAGAAGGCACATATAAACCAGCTGAATCTACTGGGAAATACATCATTCCGGCATAAACTCCCTTTTGGGTGCTTATCATAAAGTTTTTAGGAAGTTGTCTCCTATGAAATTTTTTAATATTAACGGCCATCTTTTTTATGGCAGATACAACTTGTGGATCAACTTTATTCCATGAATTATCAACGGCTTCTTTTTCAACAATTATTTCATCTTCTTTAACGTTTTTCCCTATTTGTTGGCTTAAAAATTCTGCAATGGCCCTGTCTCCCCTTTCCTTTACGTCTTTAAGTATCTTTTCTACAGATTGTTTTATAGCAACGATTTCTGGGGTCGACCGTTCCATAATCATCCTTAGAGTTTCCTTGTCTAATGAAGAATATTCATTAACCTTAAATGGTCCATCTTCCATTAAATAGCGGATTATATATCTCCTTTTTAAACTCAATGGCCAATTAGTTGGAAGTTTTTAATACATGTACTAGTTAAAAGCGAATGTATTTTAGATAATACCAAAAAAATTCATGGATAAAAACGTTTTTAAAGGCGTTATACGCTTTAATTGCAAATGGTACAAGCATATTGTGTAAAATGTAGAGCTAAGAGAGAGATTAAAAACCCGCAAGAAGTTACTATGAAAAATGGAAAACACGCAGTTACTGGTGTATGTCCAGTTTGTGGTACAAAACTGTTTAGAATAGGAGCCACTTTATAAAAACAAATTAATAATTCATAAAATCTTTTTTGGTATATTTTATACAAAAAGGAATAGCTTCTAATATTCTTACTCATTTTCGTGCAAGCTACTTTCTTCAGGGAAGAGTTGAATTGTGAAGGGTATAAACACAATTGATAATTAAACCACAGGGAGCTTAAAAAGGCCCAACACAGTACACATCAGAGCTGGAAAAGAAGTGATGGTCAAGTTGAAGGGTCTTATAAAGTCATTCGCGAATCGTTAAAATGAGGTCAACAGGCTTGAGCAGTACAACTCAGGGCAAAATGTTGACTTTGTTTAAACTGAAATGGCTGTATATAAAAAGTACAAACCAGCTCTAAATGCGACAAGCTAGCAGGAATAGTCTTATAAGAGATATTTAGTTTCATCAATTGTTTTGTTCACGATCCCAAAGATTATTGTTCATGGTTTGTAAATATGTGGTGATGATGCCTAAACCTTAACCGCCCTCTACATAGTATATAAAAACTATTAAATATTGGCATTTATAGATATTTTGCGCATGACTCAAATAGCAAGAATTAGGCTAACTTCAAGTGACTTGGAGGATATTGATAATGTATGCAAATCTATAAAGGAAATGGCTGATAAAATGGGAGTAGCCATAAAAGGTCCAATTCCATTACCAACAAAAAAGCTTACAGTGGTTACTAGAAAGGCACCTTCTGGGGAGGGCACTCACACATATGACAAATGGGAGCTCAGGCTCCATCGCAGGATCATAGATTTAGAGGCAAATGAGCGCACTATGGCACAACTCACAAGAATCAATATACCCCAAGCTGTAAATATTGAAATTAGGTTCATTTCTAAGTAAGTCTTTTCTTATCCTGTAGCTTTAATATGGCTAAAGCTATATCACCATTACTTTCCTTTAGAGCCTTCTGCGCATCTTCCTTTGTTGCACCTGATTGTGACGCGACAAGCATTATGTCTTCTTCTTTAATCTCTTCTCTTGGTTCATAACTAATAGCTGCAACTTGTTTAGTCTCTACCCTACCACCGGTTACTTCATAAGAAATAGTACCCTGCATAGATACTTGACTAACTGAAGGTTCGCTTATAGTGATTTCCATACTATCAGTAATTATTTTAACCTGTTTTACATTTGCTATTTCCTTAACTTCAACTCCCATCTTTTGTAACATCCGTCTCATTTCTCTATTATTAGGCATCAATAAAGGTCATTTATCATTATATGTTGTCCATATTTTAATTTTTATCTTTAAAAATGCTTTGTTAAATAATTATTTATAACGCGGCTGTCAATTCCTTAAGTATGAACCCAAAAGAAAAAGACAGCAGCAATGATAATGGAAAAAGATGGGATAATAAGTTTATCGACAAAGGGATTGGGTAAGTTACAATGAGGAGCTTGTAATTAGAGGGGAATTTTTGCTGCCAATTGATATGTTTGATGAATGGAATGATGAATGAGGACAAGAGGGGCAGGCCATATGAATTTCCTGAATCATTCATTAAAGTGCAGGCAGTATGGCATCAGTGGATTGGTTGCCAGATCGTTTGAAAAGCTTGGTTTGATACCATATCATGATGACTACACAACCATATGGCACAGGATATGACTCCGGAGATAAAGCTCCCGCTGCATAATTGAGGCGGGCTCTGACGGCACAGGACCGGCTGTGCTGGAAGACTTTGGAAACATAAGGAGGAAATATATCACCATAACTGCAGATATAAGTTCAAAGAAGCTGCTGGCGGTTGAGGCGCACATAGATGGAGGGTCGGAGCCTCAGATAGCTGTAAAGCATCTTTAGATGTTAAAGGCATCAGGCTGAAGAAGCTCTACGATGACGGCGCATATGATACAAACGAAATGTTCAATGCAATCGGTGATGCTGAATCAGCAATAA
>JBMFVR010000101.1:0-4989 GCA_049965895.1 Nitrososphaeria archaeon
ATCATAACAACGGATTTGCTTGCCAACATACTTGATAAAAAATCCAACCCAGTTACAGCTTATGTTAGCAGGAAAATTAAGGTGAAGGGAGAAATGCAGGATCTTCTAAAATTGCAGAAACTCATGAGTTAATGTGAATAAATTGAACCAGATTTAATTTATTTTGCGGTCCATCCGCAGTCCACTAGCAGGTCAGTTCCAGTAATAAACGATGAACTATCACTTGAAAGAAAATATATGGATTCAGCAATTTCTTTTGGGTCAGCCCACCTCTGGAAAGCCTGCTCAGATTCCCTCATCCTTTTCACATCTTCAAAATTCATATTCATCCTTTTTGCTTCACCAGCAATATCATCTCTAAGCATTTGTGTGTCAACAGATCCAGGGCTTACCGAATTCACCCTTATTTTGTAGGGTGCTAGCTCCCAGGCCAGAGATTTGGTAAGCGAAATTATCGCGCCCTTAGTGGCACCATAGATGGAATGCCTGATCTGACCTACATGACCAGAAACTGAAGCCGTATTTACAATTGTCCCACCACCTTGGGCCTTCATAATGGGAACAACATGCTTTATCATCAGGAAAGTGCCACCAAGGTTAACGCTGATTACTTTTATAAATTCTTGCCATTCTGTTTCTTCAATTGGCTTAACAACAACTATTCCTGCAACATTAACCAGCGCATCTATTCTACCATATTTATTCACTGCATAATCTACTGCACTTGCTACATCATTTTCATCAGAGACATCGCATTTAATAAAATCCATTTCAGTTTTGCTTGGATTAATTATATCCATTGCTACTACAGTGTAACCCCTTTCTGAAAAAATTATGGATGTAGCATATCCTATTCCTCTGGCAGCGCCAGTTACCATGACAACTTTTTTCATGAACATATTTACCTCTTTAAACCTATAACTTTTGCTGCCTCGTCAGGAAGAGCTACTCTTCTGCCAATTGATTTTGATATGTCAGCTATCTGTGCCACTAGTTCTTCATTGCTTGCGAGCTTTTTGTTTATGTACGGATTATCCTCTGTTCCAACCCTCACGTTATCCTCCATGGTTATTGCGGCGGAAATTATTTTCATCTGTTCCTCCCCCATAACGCTGACATTTATGACGCTATTTGCTGGCATCTGTCGTTTCCTATAAACGTATTCTTCAAGTGTAGGGGGCGTCCAGTTTCCACCGGGCCACCCAAAGAACAGAGTAGTAAAGTATGGTTTATCTATTGTCTTTTTGTTTATTAAATAGTTAAGGTTCCATATATGGCCTGTATGCCAGACTTCAAATTCTGGCTTAACTCTGTACTTTCTGAACATGTTAGAATATTCAAGGAGTTCTTCCCGTGGATGCAGCACGTGAAAATCTTGATTTACAAAGGCTTCATCATGGTGCCCCAAAATTACGGAAATCATATCAGCCTTGCCTGTGAAAACATCCATCCTTTCATTAATGCTAAGGCTTGACATTCCACACTGTACTATAAGATTTGATTTTTTCTTAATTTCATTTATTACTTTTTTCCACATTCCCTGAGCATGGATATGTATTATAGATGCCCCAGCCTCCTCGAGCTTTTTTGCTTCCTCAGCAAACTCTTCAGGCGTCACTGGATAGTTCACATTAGGATTTAACCAGCTTATATTAGGCGTAGAAGTTATTATTAAGGGCTTCATTAATTTATTATTTGTAAATTAGAAAATATAAACTTTCAAAGCCCAACTTTGAAAATTTTCCTATCAAGGTCAGTCATTCTCCTTGCTCCGTTTGTATCTATAAAATACGTCTCTTCATCACCAATCATTATACCATTTTCATTGGGGATATAAAGTTCCACGTTTATCACCATATTTTTTGATAATAGTGTAACATTGTCAGGTGAAAGATGAGATTCTTCAGTTACTAAGCCAATACTGTGGCCGGCACTTGCAAAGAGAGGGTCAAACCCGTTTTTCTCATATAGTTTGGTGGCTTTTTCATATATTTGGCCATAGGTTTTTCCTGGCTCCATGAAATCTTGAAGGCTGTCAATCATATCAATTACAATTTCAAATAATTTTAAGTCATTCTGTGCAATCTCTTCACCAGCATAGTAAAGCCTCCTAATATCTGATGTATATCCCTCATATATTGCACCCAGGTCCATTGTTATAAGTTGTTCCCTTTTTAGCAGCTCGTCAATCAAAATTTCTGGGTTTGACGGTCCAAATGCAATCGTAAGATGATCAACAGCAGTGGCGCCATATTGCATCATCATGGATCTTGCCTCTGCCAAGACGCTTTTTCTTGACATCCCAGCCCTCAGGCGCGGGCCAATTCCTATAAGCACATCCTGCGTTATATGCAAACTTTTCTCCAGCCTTTGTATTTCTTTCTGATTCTTGACAAGCCTCATTAAAACTGCTAGGCTATCAGCATCAACTGATTCAGATCCAGCATTTTTAAGTGCCTGTAATGCATAGTATGGAACCCCATAATCTACGCCAACCTTTTTTGTTTTCTGAAAAAACGTCTGAAGCTCATCTTTGGCTCCATTAATGTCAGCATAGGTAACAAGTTCAGCAGAATATTCTACGCCGAGAGTTACACCAAACCATGTAAAAAGTGTGACCTTACCATCGGAATTTATATACGCAAATGACGGAACGGTGTTTCTAAGAGCATAGAGTATAGGATTGCCAGTTCCTGGGAGGGTTGGGCATCCGGTGGTATAGTATACATTCTCTGGGGCTCCAAGTAGCAATCCATCGAGGTCATTATCTGTTAAAAGTTCTGAAGCTCTTTGAGAATTATAACCCAGTGGTTCAATTTTTTTCATAATACCAGAATTGTTGCAGGTAATATAATTGTTTTTCCATTGTAACTTATGCAAACAAATTTCCAAAATGCTTATTATTTATACGGGATCAGGTATTCGCATGACAACATCACTATTTTCAGTGACCAAGGATCAATCAAAAAACGAAAAGCATGAAATGATAATTGTTGGCAGTGGCCCTGCAGGCCTGACTGCAGGCATTTACGCTGTCAGAGGTGGTGCTGATGTAATACTGATTGGCGGCTATTCTTCGGGGGGTCAGCTCATGCTTACCACAGAAGTTGAAAATTATCCCGGCTTTCCGGAACCCATATTGGGACCGGAATTAATGAAAAGAATGAGAATGCAGGCTGAAAGGCTTGGACTTAAAATAATTGACAGGGATGTTACACAGATAAATCTCAAAACTAGACCATTTCAGGTTGAAGTTGAAGATGCAACATATAATGCAGATTCATTAATCCTTGCAATGGGGGCTTCAGCCAGAGAGCTTAAACTTCCTTCAGAGCAAAGGTTGAAAGGAAAGGGGGTTTCCTACTGTGCGGTGTGTGATGGAGCTTTTTTCAAGGGTGCCGATGTAACAGTGATCGGTGGTGGAGATACTGCAGTAGAAGATGCAGTTTACTTATCAAAAATAGCGAAGACGGTCACAGTCATTCATAGAAGGGATAAGCTAAGGGCTCAAGCAATCCTGCAGAAACAAGCATTTTCAATACCCAATATTAAATTTATCTGGAACAGCGAAGTTGTTGATATAATAGGTGAAAAAAAGGTGGATGGTATAAAAATAAGGAACAAGATCAATGGAAGCGAAACTACACTCAATTGCTCTGCAGTATTTGTGGATATAGGTCACAACCCAAATACTTCGCTTGTGGAAGGGCAAATAGAGCTTACCCCAGAAAAGTACATTAAACTCAGTAGTGAAACTGGCACAAGCATGGATGGAGTCTTTGCTGCGGGTGACGTAGCGGATCACCTGTACAGGCAGGCAATCACTGCCGCTGGTTCTGGGGCAAAGGCAGCCCTTGATGCCCTTAGGTACCTTCAAAAGATCAAGGGTCATCCATGAATCAGGCAAGCAATGACAGATTAAACAGGATGATAAAACAAATACTGTCCCAGAGAAATGATCTTTCAGAATCTGACATCTTGGAAATGATTAAAAGGAAAAAAAGCGAAGTGGGATCTGGATTTCTAACTGATTTGGGTGCGATATATCTTGTGTTAAATGAACTTGGAATAAAAATAGATCAGAAATATAACATTTCAATAGAGGAAATCACTGGCGACCTTAAGGGTGCAGATATAGAATGTCATTATCTTTCATCGATAAAACTGCCTGGCAGGACGGTTTTCTACGTTTTTGATAAGGGGAAGGTAATCAGGGGGATCCTATGGGGAAACGATAAAAAAACTTTTGATGGACTGCAAGCCGGACAGGGCATTACCATCAAAAAGGCAATGATCAAGGAAGCGCAAGATGGCAGTTTAGAAATTCACATGAATGATCAGAGTGATATATTAAAAAAGCAAGAAGTTATAGATGTAATGGAAGCATGCAGTGAACTTAAAACGGTGGGACCAGGGGTATATAGGGGAATAGTTGAGGGACCCATAAGGGAACTGATATTTAAGAGAAAGGATGGTAGTGATGGCAAAGGAACAGCTTTTTTCCTGAGAATAGGTGAGCAGAAAATCAGATCAGTTATATGGACACAGAAAAATCTGGAAATACATGAGGGGCAGGAACTGATTATTGGTCCTTTGAATGTCAAAAAGAACAATTATGGAACAGAACTTTCTGGAGACGATTCTACAATAATAATTAAGATTGGCCCTAAATTTACACTTATTGATGGAGACGGTAAACACTTTATTGCTATCAATGATGCTGGAAAGTTAGCAGAACTGGAATTTGATTCAGCACCTGCCGGAAAAACGATTTTAGCCAAAGAATTCGAAATGCGATATCCAAATTTTAAGATATACAAGTACGAAGAGATCAAAGAAGGAACCCCAAAACTAAAGACAAGTAAGATTTCCGGTTCAGGGCAGGAGCTGGTTAATATCGAATTTATAGTCCTTTCAGACCCAGTTTTTAAGAGCAATGGATACTACGAAATTTTAATAGGGGATGACTCTGGTGAAGGAAAAATTATG
>JBMFVR010000102.1:0-4816 GCA_049965895.1 Nitrososphaeria archaeon
GCATCTCAAAGAACCCCTTCCTGTTCTTAAAGGATATTCCAGATGCTATGTCTGAGTATATCACATTTATCGTGTACCCGTTCATGAAACACCACTGCTTTAACTGCTGTATCTGATTCTCCAGGTCGTTTTTCTGCTTATATGTAGATACTCTTGCATAAATGACAGTTTTTCTCTTTATGTCCCTGTTAAGGATCTTGTAGACATCCTCATCGTTATAATCGTAAAACCCGTTCGGCATCACCGTGTACCTTATCCTTCCGTCCTTAGCATAGACATGAAGTGTCTTCCGTGATATGCGTAGCAGATTCAGTGCTTCCTTAGCCTTCATCGTTAATAACATTAGTTTATACTATATTATAAATGTACCTTTTTTATTGACTATATAAAATGATTTTAGCCCGTTTTTAATTCCTTTTTCATGAGTTCAGCAAAATTAATACCGTAGATTTTAAGCTTTAAATATAACCAGCTTCTGAAGGCTTTTAGCACTTCTGGTTTATCCTTTATGATTTTGGTAAACTTGTTGAACAAATTCCTATAATCATTCAATAAAAATGGTAAGAAAATGTCTCCTGCGGCAGATGCTCCGTAAAAGACCGCAACTACAGCTGTCATTCCAAATAGGGCATTATATTTTTCTCTGAATTCGTTGAACCAGTTTTCAAATGCTTTCAGATCGAGCTCATCAAACTCATCCAGTTTTTGAATAAGGTCATTGCTCAGTTCTCTGCTTTTATCTATAATGGCAAATATTTGCTGTGTTCGTTTTGAAAGGTATATTGGATTTAGTTTGCCGGCTCGCTCGTTCTGCTTTTTCTCCAAGTAGCCAAGCCTAAGAAGCTTTTCAACCCTTACAGCAACTGTGCTGCGAGAAACTTCTGGCTCGAGCTTTTTCACCAAAGCATTAAATCCCAGACCCTTAGCTCCCGACCCTTTCAATACAATCATGATTTGCCTGTCTTTTTCGTCAAGCGGCTCTCCTGCAAATTCGAGGACTCTATTAAAATCGATTTCACTCATATATGCATGTTGCCAGCTTTCTTATTTAAGTATTGTGGTCATACTACTATATCACTATACCATTTATCCCGTTTAAAAATATACACTATCAGTACAATTAATGAGGCACATGATTTCCTTATGGATGCTAAACAGATGGATATGAAGTTTCATTATCTGAAGGTAACACTAAAGTAAAAATGTCATGGGAAAAATTAATTATTTTTTAAAAAACTTCTAATTAATTCAAATTGCGTAAACATTAACAAAAGGTAAACAATCTGTTTTATGCACAAATTATTACCCCCACCCATCTCCAGCATTTCAAGCTCTTATCAACAAATCTACTAATCATAATTAGTACTAAACCAGATTAGTGTTATGCCCCTAACGCCCGATCCTGCAAAATCTGCCGGTTGTCAATTAGCTTATTTAATGCAAAAATTAACCCTTTCAGATGGCTCTGATTGCTCATACAGCAACCGGCTGCCCTTTTGCTATTATCTGATTTTTTGTTGATTTTTGAGAACAGGAGTGTGATAATCATTAAAAGCGATGGTTCTGGAATAAATAATCTGCGTGCTATTAGTTGCACATTGTATGAAGTTTGGCCTTAAACAAGGCAGGTGTTGTTTGAGTTATGCTTAAAAGGTCTCAGCTAAAAACACATGCATATTGATTCAAGTGAGTAGGGTGGTTGAGTACCTGATATTTGTTTCCTGCACTGTAGCTATCCTGCTTGTCACATTGGACAGGAACCTGTTCCTGCTTGCACCCCCTTATGCTGTTACGGCCTACTTGATGATCTTTGAGCACAGGGTCAAATTTTCAAAGCCATCATCTGTGCTTGTTTCATATATTGCTGTCATTGCAGTAACTGCAATTTTGCACTTTGCCTTTGGGCAATCTGAGCTCTCCCTCGCAGCCAGCGTTCTCTTGGTGTCGACCTTTATTTCGTTTACCAAGTTCAGTCACCCTCCTGCCATAGCGCTTGCCATATTTTCGTACCTCACCAATGACATTTTCAGTTTTATCATAACTACATTATTTATCCTCGCTATAATTTTCCTCTTCACTGTGCTGGCTAGGGTTATAATTCCTAACAGCTGAGCATGTGCATATTCAGTTACGCTTATATTCATGAACTGGACTTATTGTTTGTGGCCCTCTCCGGAGATTTTATCAATGCTTTAAAAAGGGTTGGAATAACCGGTGAACAGCTGAACATATATATGCTTCTGCTAAAAGAAGGCCCAATGTCAGTCAGTGAGATAAGCAGCAGTTTGAGAAAGGACAGGGCGGCAGTTTACAAGCACCTTGAAAGGATCTCAAAGCTTGGGCTTGTTGACAAGGGCCTGGCCAGCTCAAACGTTTACATTGCCAGGCCAATCGACAGGCTGAGGGAGATTGCTCAGGATGCCCTTGAAGAGCAGTATGCCAGAGAAAGGGAGGCTTTGAACAGCACGTTGAAGGAGCTTGAGGGAATTTCCTCATCATCAAGGATGCAGTTCAAGAGCGAGTATACGATGATCTTCGGCCGAAAGAGGCTTTACGCTGAGTTGAAGAAACTGTTTGCTTCAACTTACTCGGAATACAGGCTTGTGATGTCTGCCAATGGCCTGCTGAGAAGCATAAGGCACGGCTTGCTTGATGATTATATAGAAATGCTCAGGAGAGGGGTTAAGGTGCTGATAATAAGCGAGGTTAATGAGCAGAACGTAAAGGAAGCTTCCCTGCTTTACCAGTACATCCCCTTTAAAAATCAGGGTGGGCTGCAGATCAGGCTCAACATCTTTGACCAGGACAGGGTGCTCCTTGGTGCAATTCAGCACGATGATGATTTCAGCATCGACAGGAAGGATGACAGTTACATACTGATAACTGACAGAAATTTGGCAAAGGGGTTCATCAAGCTGTTTGATGTTATCTTTTCCAGTTCTGAGGATGCGGGAAGCATGCTGCATGGATGATGTTGATGCCTGCTCCACACTATCATGCTATAAGGCAACATGGATTATAAGCATGCATGCTTGCGCAGGTTGCTAAAGCAGCTAATGAAGCTGTTGAGCTGAGCGTCGATGAAATAGATTCGGAATCCTTTGTTATCAGGAGCGACTTTGGTAACCTGCAGGAACTTGCTGACTCAATCAAGTCCCTTGGTCTGCTTGAACCGTTAATAGTTAGGGAAAACCTGGGTAAGGGCTACCAGCTGCTTGCTGGGCACAGGAGGTTCAGGGCGTGCCTTATGCTTGGAATGAGGAAGGTGAAGGCAATAGTGGTAAACGTCAGTGATAAGGACGCTTACCTGATAGCCATATCAGAAAACGTTCAGAGGAAAAGCCTCAATCCAATAGAGGAGGCAATGGTCTATTCAAATTATGTGCATAAGAGGGGATGGGGAGGCATAACTGAGCTTGCTAAGAACGTGGGCAAGAGCCCAACATATATTCATATGATGATCAACATGCTTAATTTGCCGTCCGAAGTGAGAGACAAGGTCGCTAAAGGCGAGCTAAAGCCCTTTGTGGCCACAGAGCTTGAAAAGGTCAAGGACATGGACAGCCTTAACTACATAGTGAAGCAGGTAATTAAAACAAAACCATCAATGAGAAAGCTCAGGCGAATGATAGACGAACAGCTCAGGCCTGAAAATGGTAATGAACTTTATTTGAAGGTTATGGATGAAATGATAGTTTCAACAAGGAACTGTATGATAAATTATGACATGGCAATAGGCAAACTCGAAGATGGTAGTGAGCATTTCCAGAAAGCTGTAGGTTACAGGTACAGGCTTCATGAGTTGCTTGATGCGCTTATAAACGAGCGCGCTTCTGTCAGGAAGGCGCTTGAACTGTCTGGAGATTTTGCATAACGCGCTTGTGCACATCCTCCGGCACTGTTGGCCTGCTTAGCCCACTGCGCCTTGTATCTATAACTATATTATTTTCAGAAAATCTTATGCCTTCAACTGGCTGTAGCCTGGTAGCCATTGCCCATAGCACGTCCTCTTCGTTTCCTGGGTCAATATCCTGATCAACTATAACGTTAATCTGCGCCTGTTTGTCAATTTCATGACCAATGTGCAGCCTTTTGCCGCAACGAAGCACGTCGATGCCATTACCTGAAGCTTCAATTACTGGTGTGCCTTGGATGCCCCTGCACGTGAAGATAGCCTTGCTGCTGGTGCCATCGGGGGATGCGGAAGGGTCAAGCCTGTTGCAGAACACGTCCTTTATAATGTCGATGTAGCCAGTGCAGAGCATCTGAGAAAGCATGCTGTACAACCCAAATTCGGTTTCATTCTCTGAAACAAATACAAGTTTAAGGTAGTGGTCCAGCCCAAGCAGCATCAGTCCAAGCTGCTTTGATATTCCTCTGTCAGGGTTCTCAATGTACGCCATGGCAACATAGTGCACGCCCTTCAGTGGCCATTCAACCTTAAATCTATAGGCAGAAGGCAGGAATTCCCTTATCGTTGATACAACCACTGGCTCCTTTGATATTCCTGAAAGAAGTATGTGCTCCTTTGAGTTTGATGGATTGATTTCTAGGTACAACGCGTTGCGTCTCATGTACATGGCATCTATCTGCGCTACATTTTTGGTTGACCGGTTCGACAGGTATCCCGTGTACTCCGTGAACGGCCCCTCATCATACGTTTTATCCCATGAAATTTTCCCTTCGAGAATTATTTCGGCATTCGCTGGAACAGGCAGGTCATTTGTAATGCCTGAAATGAGATAATCGTCTATTAATCCATTCACCATTCCGTATTCCCCATCAATTCTCGCAGCAGCCATAAGGTAATAGATAG
>JBMFVR010000103.1:0-4745 GCA_049965895.1 Nitrososphaeria archaeon
CCGTCAAAGGAGGATCAAGTTTTTATGAAACTCAATCCCGTGCCATGGTTGATAGCTTCATCATTAACCAGAGAGCTCAAGGCTTTCGTTTTGGATGATCAAATTTCAGAAATTGACATGGACATAATTGAAAAATGAATATGATGACTCAATCAATCCTGATTTCAGCATGAGTCAACCATTTGTTAATGGGAATGAACCTCTTACCGCTTCCTGTATAGAACTTTGTGAACCACTCATATACATGAAGCCTCAGGCTCTGAATGTAAACTATCAGTCCCTCTAGGGCCATTATTCCAAGGTTTCCAAAAATAAGCAGCGGAATTGCAATGACACCCATGCTGACTGTTGCGTTCAGGGTGTGCATCAGTATCACATGAACCATGAGCAGTACTCCAAGTCTGGCATAGCTTATTGTGTTAGCAAGAAACTCGATAACAATGAACATAAATGCTATGGCGCCGTTCATAACGCCCTCATGCTTTATTGAATATGCCAGAAAAATGATGATGGAAACCGCAGTGACTGGCACCGAAAATGCGCTCAAATATAGGTTTGGAACCCCTATTAGGGCCGCCCTACCAGCAAACAGGTTAAAGCTGTAATTCCCCCCTATGATGCTGAGGCCGATCAGCACTCCCCCAATATAAGCCACAAACACCGGAAGCTTCGCTATAATAGCACGCCTCCATGAAGTTTTTAAGGTCTGATAGAAGTCTATAAAGTAAGCGGAACTGAGGTGAACTATCCCTATCATGAGTGATACCATAAGTATCAGCATGATGGTGGAATAAGTAAGCGTTGAAACATTAATTATTTTCAAGTCCCAGAGGAACTGGCCTATAAACGGAATTACTCTCGTATTAAACCCGAACACCTCCCCTACAAGTATCCCTGCAACTGAAGCTGCGATTCCAAAGGAAAGCAGCATAGCACCCCACTTTTTCTTGTTCTTCCACCCCTTAAAGTATATCACTGCCCCTAGTGCAGCTATGATAAGACCCTGTCCCAGATCAGGAAACATGATGCCAAAAAACAGCGGAAACACAAAGGAAATTATGGGCGTTGGGTCTATTTCCGTTCTTGACGGAGTTCCTTGGTTCTCCGTTATCGGTTCAAAGTTTGAGGAGTACCTGTTGTTAAGCAGTTCAACCTCGTCGGTGCGTTCGTTTCCAGCAATTAGAGCAATTCTTTCGAAGCTCCGAACAAATCTGCCCACATCCTCTCTTAACACTTCAACCCTTACAATAATGAACCTTCCCGCTGGCTCGCCAAGCTGCGTTGCCTCAGTAAGCATCCTAAGAGTCTCAAGTGCGGCATTCATAATATCTTGGGAGTCTTCCCTCAGTTTATTGAGCTCCATTATCAGCTTGAATTTCGAAGCTTCAAGGGCTTTAGTTTCAATTGAAATTTCATTTAGTCTATGGTCAGGGGAGGTATTTGGCGGTGAAGGAAGAACTGAACCCCCAGCAGCCACAATCCTCTTTACAATTTCCTGCTCCCTTTCTGGACTGCAGACAACAACTCCAAGCTGACCCTGCACGGTAAAAGCCTGCATGACACCATCAATTTTTACGTTTGTATTGAAAAATTTAACACAGAACCTGTTGACATTGGACAAAAACGAAAGGTCAACAGATATACCGGCAAAGGGCTGCAATTTTGAGCTTTCAGATACAAGGGCCTGAAGCCTGTTTTCTACTGATTCTAGCTCATTGACCTTCTGTTCCAGCAACCCTACTGTTTCACCCACCTTTGCATCTATGTCTGAAATTATTTCATCAAAATTTGAACCAGAAAAGATTATCCTCCTTATCGTTCTACCATAAATTATGTCCGTATATCCGGGTTCAGGCTTTATTCCCGCCTTATCTGCCAGAGCTGATACCCGAGATTCCATTGATTTTATTCGCTCGTACGCGTCGAGCTTTCTTTCAACTAGTTGAACCCTTCCAAACTTTACAATTTCCCTGTAAATTTTGTCCCTGTCTTCTATGTCAGCTACCAGAGTTAACTTCACCGTGGGTTCCTTCAAGATAACACCACATAGTTATCCATAAGATATAACTTTTCTCTAAAACACTTTCATCCCCTTCTAAGCCACTTCCTCCTCTTTAAAATCATTATCATAAGAACAGATATATTGATCACAGCTGCTGCAGCAACAAGGATTCCTCCTATAAGATAAAAGGAGCTGTAAGATGCCCTTCCCGATGCCCATGCGCTTACATATGACCATGTAACCGTGTCGTTTCCAGAGAAGCTTGCTGAAATGAAGTCAGGAGGTGTTGAACCACCTACTATGAACAGTGGAAAGTTCTGATTGTTCCAGGTGGTGTAAAGGTACCAGCCACTTGAAACCCTTTTACCATCTACAAACAACCCGTAAAGTGTCATTCTACTCATACTTTTAAATACTGATGAATTATATGAGTAGGATTCAAGCGCAAAAACGTACTGGTCGCCATCCTTCAGTTTAGCGGGGAGGCTTACATTAAAATAGGAAACGGTTGATGTCCCACGCGTCAGGTCATTCACTTTGAACTGCCATCTTCCATTTGAAAAATACATGGACATCGAAATGAGGTCGTTAGCGAGCATAAAATTATCGTCAGAAATTGAAACACGCTTATACACCTGGGGGTAGCTGTTAGGATTTAAAACGTACATGGCATAAGTGAGCCAGTAACTTGCATTGGAGTAAAGGCCAGCCGCCAATTGTATTATGGACCCATTCTCTGTCATTAATGACATTATAACGTAAATTGTGCTGTCGGTTGAACTTATGTTTGGCAGGTTAAAAACTGCGCTGACATTGCTGACATCATTCCAGTTTACCATTTCTCCGTTACTTAGCTCAGAATTTTCCGGAATAACTACGCCTATTGCCCATGAACCTGAACTATATCCGGATTGACCATGAACCGCTACTGGCTGCATGATTGCCACCGAAATAACTAGAGCCAGTATTAATACTGCATGGTTATATTTCAACCCTGCTGCGCCCTTGAAGACGTTAGCACAATTATGATCATTATGATGCCGATTACAGCCAAGAACGCTGTAAACGTAATTGGATATACGAACGATGAAAGCATGCTGGCAACCTTGATTTCAGGATAATCTACAAGGTACATCTCATAACCCCCCATTTCACCCGCAACGCCTAGCATTACTGAACTTAAAAGAACTCCAACATAATAAAATGAAAAACCAAGATACATGGCAATCCTATTTATAGTGCGCTTTTCATAAATTTCCATTATATAGAGCATTGACGATATTGTAGCAAAGCCAACTGAACCTGCTATCAAGTACAGAAAATAGGCTACAAGAAACCATGTTCCTGGACCCCCCCTTTCAACTATTACTAGAAGATAAGAGAATGGCGGTGATGGAATTATCAGAAGAGTTGTCCATATCACCGAAACTAAAGCATTAATGTATGCAGCATTTCGGAAAACCTTGTACCAGAGTACCATATTATATTTACTTTAAATTACTAAATAAAAAATATATTGGTTTACTGACCTTGTAAGTTCACGCTTAGAAATGCAATGGCTCCAGCCAATACTCCTATAACGGTTATTATGACCAAGGCACCTACTGGGTCTATAAAGTGTGATAGATATATTACGTGAACCTGGCCAGGGGTTAAGCCCTTTCCTCCTTCTGCAGCTGGCATGAGGTCAGCTTCTCCAAAGTATCCTGCAATCATCAAAGCCCATGAAACAGCGGCAACCCCAACATTTAAGAGTATCAGATGAATCCATGCCATGGCATTTGAAAATCCTTTAAATGTTTTTCCCTGCACGACTTCAAAGTGCTGATATACAAGCCCTGTAACCGCCACGCCAACCACACCTACTGCTATATAAAGGACATATCCTACATCAAACCATGTGCCAGCACTTCCTGCCGCCATTACCTGAGCAACAGATGGCCTTATCCATGGCATAACTATTGGAAGAGTCCACGCTGCCGCAAATATGCTCTGTAATATTGCTGCGATTATAAACCTGTTTGCCCATTTCCCCCTAACGGTTTCAGATTTAGATGTCATTTGAAAAAAATAAAAATAAAACATTTTAAAAGGATTGCTAAAAAATTTTCAGTTTTTTGGAATTTCTATGGAAGATGCTGCATTATTGTTGCATATGATGCGACAAATATGAACAAATGTTTTCATAACAAAATCCATAAACGCTTATGAGTGAGCTCTTAGTAATCACAGAGAATGAGCGATAACAGGTGCGATTACTGCGGCAAGGAGGTTTATCTTCCATTTAGATGCCCATACTGCGGTGGTAAGTTCTGCGAAGAACACAGACTCCCAGAAAATCACAATTGCCCAAGCCTTAAGGAAAAGAGAGTTGTTCCATCTTCTTCTGTAGTCCACAGCGACGATCAAATAATAAGGGCAAAAGTGAGCAGAAACATAAATATTGAAAAGAGCCTGCTCATAGTATTGGCTGTGCTTTCAATTATAGCCCTAATCCTTTCATTTTTATAATCCATAAATTAATTCTCTGTCTCATCAAAGGTTATGCTATTACTATATATGAGGGAATTAAACAGGTAATCTTGGCACTATGGGTTATCCATTCCCTGCTATAGTCAATAAAAAAGGCAATCCCTGAAGCGTTTGCTGACGGGGTATTGGGTTATATCCAAGGAGTTTAAGCATCAAACAGATGATAACTCCTGAAGGTGTACGTTAACATGGTTAACGGAAACCATAACCT
>JBMFVR010000104.1:0-4725 GCA_049965895.1 Nitrososphaeria archaeon
TATAAAGCTAAAAGTGCGTTCTTGTTAATAATTTTTCATGATTTATGGGCAAAACCTTGACTAGAGAAAAATTTATTTGCCAAGTATGCCTTAATGAAATTGATGCTTGATTATGCAGTTGTGACAAGCGCAATAGTGCTCATGAGCGTGCTTTACATGTGGGTATTTGAACCGACACATTACCTCAAATCAAACCTTGGCATGCCGTTCATTGCAGCTTTTGCTGCGACCCTGCTTGCATCGGCTGCGCTGCTGTTTATCAATCAGCGGTCTGCATATGCGCTATCAGAGTACGCCTATTACCTGTTGCTGATTGGGGTTATAATGCAGGCAGTATCATATGTTAAAGAAAAGAACGGGGATGGTTTATCGTGAAGGTGCAGAACGTCAGATTTGTTTTAACCCTTACAGTGTCTTTCTTGGCATATGCAGCTTACTGGTCGTATGTTTCCATAATTCGTTACTACTCTCTAAGTGCTGGTCCTCAATTGATGGTAAATATGCTGCTTGGTTGGGAAGCGGTTCACGGTCAGATTTACCTGATAAACCACGGCATAGCATATGCCCTGTTCCCAATATTCCTTTCAGGGAGCTATATTTCACTTATCATCTTCGGTTCTGCAGTCACTGGACTGGGCGCGTTCCCGCTGTATGGAATTGCAACGTTAAAGCTGAAGGACAGGAGGGTTGCGCTACTGATTGCTATTTCATATTTGCTGTACTTTCCGCTGGCCGGCATAAGCTGGTCCGTGTTCAGCTTTCAGTCAATCTTTCCCGCTCTCTTCCTTTTTGGCTATTACTTTTATCTGAAAAAAATGGTTAAGCTTTCCTTTATATCGTTTGCACTGTCATCCCTTGTTGGATATCCGTATTCAATATTTGTGCTTGCTTTTGGACTGGGCATAATTTGGAAGGGAAGAAACAGGCTTGGAATTTACCTGGCGATTCTGTCGGCCATCGCGCTGACGGCTGAAATGCTGGCTACCAATCCTCTGCAGGTTAGCTATTCACTGAACATATTAAAATTTTACACCGTGTTTTTGATCCTGCTGCCTCTGCTTTTTCTCCCCCTTTTGTCAAAGTGGGCCCTAATGCTGATACCGTACTTGGCGATGCTTGGCCTGTCGTCAAGCAGCTCCCTGTTTTATCCTCAGCTTTTCTTTTCTCCCTATCCTGCATTGTTTATTGCATTTGTGTACTTGGGAGCAATCGATGGGTTAAAGCGAATTAAGCAAGACAAGGTGCTTGTTTCCGCAGTCGTGCTGTTCCTTTCGGTGTCACTGTTTGCTACAGCATATGAGCCATATTCCCCGGTAAACAGGTATTCAACATTAAATTATAACATTCCATCTAAAATAAACTGGGCAAACTACGACGCTCTGGCAAAAATGGTCAGCCTGATCCCGGAAAACACGGTTCTGCTCGTGCAGAGCAACATGCCTGATGCATTCCCGCATAGGAACGTCACCTCTGCAATTGTAGCTGGGTATACAGGTGCAAGCAATATATCAGCAATTACAGGAGTACTCATGAATCCATTTTCAAGCTCATTCAACATTTCAAATGGTAAATCACCCAGCATGAATGCAATGATTTCAAAAATCCGTGGTGACTTTGGAGTTGCGGGAGAATCCAATGGCACTGTCCTGCTTTTAAAGGGATACACTGGGCCTGTTAAATATTACGTCCCTCTAAACTTAAATGTTTCACCGGGGCAGTTTGGGGTACACGTCAGCGCAACTAATTTACCGCTTTCCGGGCAGCCGTTGTGGTATGGTCCATATCTTGTGCTTCCTCAGGGAACATACAATGTGACTTTTATGATTGAAATCCAGGTTCCTTCAGCTGGAGACTTTATGGAAATACTGGAATATGTAAATAATACTGGGCCGGTTGCGATAAAGATGGTGCACGGACAACAATTGAGCCCGGGATTGAACATGGAAACATTGAGCTTGATGGTAAATTCACCGTACGAAAGGATTGAATTCTCCGGCTATGCAATACACTGGTACGGCGCATTTAATTTAATGAAAATAGAAATTAATCAGATAAAATCATAAAAAATAAATAAATAAACTTAAAGCACGCTGATTGTGAATGTCTTGTATTCTGATACGGTAACGCCGTTGGGCATTACTATGAACACCTTTGCCGTGTAAGTTCCCGCAGGTATGTTCTGTATCGATACCAGATCTGACACAGTGTGCCCTGGGGCGATTGATGCTGGATTGCCTATCGCGACCCAGCTGTAAGTTGGGCTGCTCAGCACTATTACCGGTATGCCTGTAAGTGTGGCCGTAACGTTGTTGTGCATGGTCACGTTTATCACATTGTATCCTGAAATAACCATCTGAATTGGCGTTGTAGGGAAGGTTATTGTCTCGTTTGCCGGAACGGTTATCTGGGGCATGTACTTGACAGACACAGTTGTTGCCCCGCTGACGCTGACCGTGCCGCTGCCCTGAACTGCAACGTAATTGACTGTGCCAACCATCACTGACGGTGTTATGTTCCAGGAGTAGGTACCAGCTGGAATTCCGGTAAATGTAATTGAGCTGCCCGTTGCGCTCTCCGTTGCGCCATCAAGCGTTGCGCTCCACTGAGTTCCGGACGGAAGCCCGCTTTCCTGGAATGTCACGGTGTAAGTTGCCGTTGGTGGTGGAGTGACCGTTGGCGACGTGACTGTCAGGTCAAATGTAGCCGTGTGAGTCACGCCTCCGCCTGTAGCAGTAACGGTTATCGGGTAAGTGCCTGCTGGGACGTTTGCCCCAACGCTAACTGTCATGGTGCTGCTGAACGTTGGTGAACCAGATGTTGGTGTGAATGATATGCTTATGCCCGAAGGCTGCCCAGATGCCGATAGGCTGACCGTTGATGAGCCCGATATCAGCGTTGATGTCACCGTGGCAGTTGTGCTGCTTCCCTGCGTAACTGTTGCGCTGTTTGGGCTGACCGAAAGAGAGAAGCTGAATGGCACCCCAATGAACACAGGTGTACCATTCAGGTATTCATTTGGAATCAGTCCTGATATGGTGTGATTAACAACCCTGATGCTTTGAGCCATGGTCCAGCCTGATCCGTTCCAGTACAGCATCTTTGTAAGTGAATTGATTGATGGATTGGTGAATGTTAAGTTGGTAAAGCCAACTGCTGTGCTCACCTTAACGTCAAGCTCTATTCCTGAAACTATTGATATTGGTGCTGTTCCTGTTATGTTGGTAATGGCAGTTGCGTTTCTGTTTATAACACTGACAGTAATGCTAACCCTCTTGTTATTTATTGCAGATGCACCTGTTACTGTAGCCGTTACGTTGCCAGCATATGTAGACACCTTTACCGTTGCTGATCCATTGACAACCCTGGTTACGGTTGATACTGGAAACGCCACGTTTATTACATTGAGCAGGCCGTACTTTATGTTTCCAAAGGATCCTCCTGTAAGGAATACTATTGAGCCGTTTGAAGCCATCGTGCTGATTACGGTTAGCCCTGATGGAACTGATGAAGATATGTTTACTGGCTGCTGACCGGGTTCAAAGGCTAGCAGAAGTGGAACATTTGCGCTCGAGTTCCAGCTATAGCCTCCAAGCAGGTACATGCCGTTTGCATAAGTAACTTCTCCAATGACTCCTTTGATCCCTGAGAACAGGCTGTCGTAGCTCGTGCTCGTATTGGTCAGCGGATTATATGTGAATACCGCTATCGAACCGTTATTAGAACTACCAACTACGATGAGCTGCTGCCCATTCCAGTACATATCGTTGCTCTGATAACCATAATTGTTGTATCCTGTAACAAAATATGATGGTAATTTTGAATTCAGGTTGATGAACTTGCCGTTGTTGGCAAGCATCCCGAACTGTGTTCCATTTGTACCCTCGCCAATTATGAAGAACCCATAGGGCGTTGAAATTATGTTCGAAGCGGAACCGATGTTAAACGGCAGCAAGCTGGTTATATTATAAAGCTTGCCTGTTGCTGGATTAAATGCGTACAGCAGGTTTTCAGGAGGCCTGACCCAATAGCCTGTGCTGTTAATGAAGGTTTTAGCCCCTGTCATGACAAACTCGGTGCCGTTCCATGCAACCTGTTTCAGAGAAGCGTTAACCGAAAGGCTTGCCGGGAATAAACCCGTCTCATTTACTAATAAATTGCTATACGGATTATAGAGATACATCAAGACGCCGCCTCTAGGCTCATACCTAGTGCCAACAAGCAGGAACTGCTGCCCATCCCATGCCGATCCAGTAAGAAATCCTGGCACATAGGGTAATGCTGTAGGAGATTCGAAGCTGCCGTTTGAATAGAATATCATTCCGTCTCCGCCAGTTGTCAGGAAACCCCCTGCGCCGTACTGTGTCGACGAAGTCCAAAAATTGGTTACGAAATTGCCTATTAATTTATGCAAGTAATTCACCTGCATCGTTGACTGGTTTATATAGGCTAGATTAGACCCTAGAAGATATGTTATGCCATTTTCAGAGGTTGCAACAGATACATAATATAGCTCAGCTTGAGAAATCAGATTGGTATAGTTGTTCAATTTTCCGTTAACAGGATTATACGCTAAAAATTCTCCCAGTCCTTTATTTGTGCTTAATAATATTCCAATCTGGTTCTTGAAACTGAAAACGCCCAGTGGATATCCGATTGGAAGCCCTGAGCTCAAGTTGGCTATTGTTTCTGTACTTGGATTATAAGATAAGAAAGCGATATATTCAA
>JBMFVR010000105.1:0-4718 GCA_049965895.1 Nitrososphaeria archaeon
TAATAATATTTGTTATGAAAATATTGCTGGCTGTTGATTCGGAGGAAAAAATAGCGATGTCACTAACTGCGGGTGAACACCTTTCTGAAATGCCTGAAGCGGAAGAGATTGAAATTGTTTACTTAAATGGGGGAATTGCGGCGGTAACACAACGCAACAGGATCAAGGCATTGCTTGAAAATCAGAAGGTGAAAGTTTATGCCTGTGGGACGTCAATGGAAGCCCGTAACATAACAAAGGAGGAACTTGCACCCGGTGTGGTATATGTGCCTGCAAGCCTCAAGGAAATAATAAAAAGAGTGCAGGAAGGATATATTTACCTTACATTATAGTATTAATTACTGGTAACGATATAATTTGTTCATATATTTCTAAAAATATGACAGTGTTGCTCCCAACATTTTCTATAATTTGTAGAAACATAATTATGAAAAAGCATAAAATTCTTACATCATCATAAGGCAAGCCATTTTCTATTTTTATATTTTAATGAATAAATTAAGCCATTATCAGTAGTTGTTTTTTAAATTCCGTGCACCCTTAGCAGCATGTAAATGCCCACCAGAACTATCACCGCACCATAAACCAATCTCAGTTCCTTTTTCGGCGCTTTAACTGCTAGGCTTGTTCCCGCATAACCCCCAGCTGCTCCACCCAGAATGTACATGAGGGCTATACTCAGAATGGTCTCTCCATATGCTGTGTACTCAAGCCCGCTAGCAACCCCAAACGTTCCAACACTGAGCAGGCTTGTTCCTATTGCCCTCGTTATACAGAGTCCTGAAGAAAACATCAGGCTGGGCACGATCAAAAAACCTCCACCTATACCAAAGTATCCACTCAGCAGACCAACGACAAAGCCAAAGCCGCCCACCTTTGCAAAAAGCGAGCGGGTTATTTTCTTGCACCCAGTCTTTGCCTGTAGAACCCTGTCCACCTCCTGAATGCTGCCAGCTGATGAACTCTCCTTTCTTATAGCCATATATATGCCAAGCACAATCATAGCTATTGCAAAATACGTCAGGAGGTCACCGCCGGGGGTTATCCTACCTAGGAAAGCTCCAATTAGGGACCCTATTAGCCCTACGCCTGCAAATATTATACCGATGCGTGGTGCCACGTTCTTTTTTTTCAAGTGCATGTATGAATTAATGTAAGCGTTTACACCAACAGCCAGAGCAGTTGTGCCAATTGCTATGTGAGCTGAATTTGGCAATGTATCCAACCCCACAAAGTACAGAAGCAGAGGAACTGCCAGAATTGAACCGCCACCACCTATGAGGCCAAGAGAAAACCCAACGACTACGCCAGAAATCACCGATAGTGCAAGCTGAAATACAGTTATCATGGCTTTATCAGCTCCATTTTATCAAAATGTGACCACATGATAACCATCACCTATTTTTTTGACGGTCTGGACCCCGCCCATCACCTCTGTAGCCATTTGCATGATAATATCACGGTTGAAGCCAAGGCCTTTGAGGGATACACCACAGTAGGACACATCTATGCCTGCATCCTGCATGCCCTTTATCATGTCAGCAGTCTGCTGTGCTGTTGCTGCATCCTTGAGCAGATTTTCCACGCCCCTTCCAAGGAACATGAACGATACCTCAGCACCGGCGTTTTTTCTTGCTCCTATGGCAAAGCTTATGGCCATATTTGTATTGTTTATGTCATCCCTTCCGCTTGTGCATATCACAAAAACCTTTTCTGCCATAATAACCTTACTTAAAATCGATTATTTAAGCGTTAGCATATTTTCAGATTTTTACTCACAAATAAGAATATTTTATCAATAATTGGGGAATTAATTATAAATATGCATTATTATACTAAAACATGACACAAATTGAGTAACGATAAATAAAAAAGGAGAGGAGGGTTTTTTGGGCTGCAAGCAGTTTTATTCATTGTGTCTGTATTAATGCTAACTTACGGAATTTGCGTACAGATAGTGGTACATGTATTACAAGTACCACTCATGCTTGGAATTGTAGTAATGTTGCTTCTTGCCATACCGCTGTAAGCTGTGGAACTTTTATGTTCATTGTCAGCAAAAGGTTTTAGAATTTGTAGATATTACCACGGTTTACACAGTAGGTTATTGCTGCTTTGTTACATAATAACGAAAAATCGTAAAAATTTTGTTCAAATTAGTCATTTAATGCGTGATTTATTTATATAATTAGCATAAAATTACGAATTTGTATTTTAAATTATGATTTTATTAAATATGCAACAAAGCAGTTATTGCATAACTCTTTTAAGCTAAATTAAAAAAGTACCAATTATGAGTTATGAACCATTTATGTTTAAATCCTATGATAGGGTAATTGGAACAGCCAATAACCTTAAAGAGCTTGAAAGCGAAATCAGGAGGCTTTCAATTGAGGATCCTGCATGCGTTGAATATCATCTGAAAGAGGGGCACATCGTGCAATGGCTTTCATATATTGGCGAAAAAGAACTTGCAGAGAGGTTAAGGGGCGTCAGTAACCTGCACAAAGCTCTACACATAATTTTAGGGCATGATAAAGGGCATTCAATGAAAAAGAGCGGTATTTAAAATGTATCTGCGCCATTGATGTTACCTCGAGGAGGTTTCGTGGTTTAACCTATATGTGACCAGTTTTAAACAATGCCGCAAGTTGTACCTCCAATTCATATCGGTTTTATGGATATGATCCGTTTAGATCCGCGTTTATTGCTGCGGGAACCTCCCATGGTTTTATTAAATTTGTAATGGCAATTTATCTTCTCTCAAAAGTGCTATAAAGGATCAACTTTCTTGTTCATAAATTTGTAATAGATGCACCGTTCAGAGTAAGCCCTGACTATTTAACAAAGATCGTCAAATAACGGGTTCCTGATCAAAGGCGTGTTTAATATAGGGAGAATAAATATTTGCAGATGAGAATTCAGGTTGATAAATGCAGGAAATTTTTTGCCAATTGTGCAGTAATTGGTCTCAAAAAAATACATTCTTTTTAAAACTGACGTTCTTTGTGTGGTAAAGTTTGATGATAAGCGTAAATATACAAAAACGTTAGGGTTCAGAGGCGGGTTAAAATGGTCGTGGATATCTTCTCAATAGTGCCTGCAATATATCTGCAGATTTTCAGCATTGTGATGATTCTGTTTGTGATAGCAGGGATGCTGTACGATTTTATAGGCGGTAGTAAACTTGAGTACACCGTAAGGGACAGGAAGGCAAGGGGCGCAAAGGGATTTGATATGGGAGCTGCCCTGAAGGCCATATTTATCGATATAGCCACTTCTGCGCAGTTCTCAAAGTGCAGCATTCAGAGGAGGGCATCTCACCTGCTAATGATGTGGGGCTTTATAATATCAGTGATTGTACTTTTTATTGAAACCTTTGTAACTTCACTTGTATCAACCCTGTCCACATATTATTATTCGCTACAGACGTTGCTATTGATCTGTTGGTTTATGCTTCTTGCAGGAGCATTATGGTTTCTTCCCCAGAGGGCTAATGTAAGGGTTGATGGTGATCCTGTGTACAAATTGAGAAGAGCGGACATATTTGTATTAAATGTCATGGTTTATGCTGTTCTTGGAGTGGCACTGTTGTGGTCCATGAACAGCGGACTGTTGATTGCATCTAAAGTAATACTTGGTGCCTTCCTATCGTCCATAGCATTCCTTTCTATTTCAGTCCCTTGGACCAAGTTTCCGCACATGTTCTACAAAGCAGGGCTGATAATACAGGATAAGATGGAAAAGGGAAAGGTTGAATCCAGATTGCCGGGTGAATGAAATTGCCAAGTTTCATATATGTTGCTACATGTGATGGGTGTGGTCAGTGTGTTGACATATGTCCAAGTGACATTCTGCACATAGATAAGTCCATGAGAAGAGCATATAACATTGAACCTGAATACTGTTGGGAATGTTACTCATGCGTCAAGGCCTGCCCTCAGAATGCCGTGGACATGCGGGGATATGCTGATATATGCCCCCTTGATCATTCAGTGACAGTTGTCAGAAAGCCTGAGGAGGGGAAAATCTCATGGAAAATCAAATACAGAAATGGACAAACGAAGGAATTCACATTTCCAATAAGAACAACTAAATTTGGGTCAATAAGACCACCACAGGAGCTTCCTATGAGAGGTAAGCTGGATGACCAGCTTCTTTCCCATGAACCAGAAATAATGGGGATAAATGAGCTTCCGGGTCTAAGGGGTAAGGCACAATGAGTTCTAGGTCTTCAAAATCAACAAGGTACGTTGACAGCGACATTCTGATAATTGGCGGTGGAATGGCAGGATGCGGTGCTGCATATGAAGCAAGGTATTGGGGTAGAAATCTAAAAATAGTAATTGTTGAGAAGGCCAACATAGAGCGAAGTGGGGCAGTTGCCATGGGCCTTTCAGCTATTAACCTTTTTCTAGGATTAAAGTGGAATGAAAATAAGCCTGAGGATTTCGTAAAGTATGCGAGAAATGATCTTATGGGTATTATAAGGGAGGACCTTCTGTACGATATTGCCAGGCACGTGGATTCAACGGTTCATCTTTTTGAGGAATGGGGGCTTCCCATAATGAAGGATGAATCAACAGGACATTATAAGAGAGAGGGCAGATGGCAGGTTCTCATCCATGGTGAATCGTTTAAGCCCATCGTTGCCGAGGCAGCACAAAAATCTGCAAGTGAAATATACAACAGGGTAATGATAACCCACCTGCTCCTTG
>JBMFVR010000106.1:0-4709 GCA_049965895.1 Nitrososphaeria archaeon
CTGTCTGCCGCGCTCCAGCTGTCCCAAAAAATTTTTCCCTGTACATCCTCTGTATGTCTTCGTTGCTCAGTTTTGAAATATCAAGCTTGTCAATTTCCTCCTCTGAAAATCCTGATACAAGAAGAAACTGCCTCTTGAATGCATTGCTCAACTGCTCCTGGTCAAGCGATTCCTTCTTGTAAGAGCGCAGCAGGTCGCTTGAGTTCTTGTAGCTTGCCCTCATATCTTCTATAACATCTTCTGGCAACCGGTGCTTGTTGGTTGTGTACCTGTTTTCTATGTCGCCCTTGTGACCCATAAAAAATGTCCTGTAATCCCTCAGCATCGTGCCCTTTGATTCAGCTATCATCAGCTGTGTATCAAAGTAGGAACGCAGGACATACGGCCTCAGGCTCAATCCGGCGTTCTTTATCGCTTTCCTGACCATGTCTCCTATGTTCGTTGTGGTTATGTGAGACCCAAGCCTCTTCTTTCTCGCTGAATCCTTCTTTGGTATGAGCAGGGGCGAACTGCCATCGATAAGCTCGCCTTCCCTCATCCTTGACTCAAGGTATTCCTTGACATACTGGCATCCCTCATCGGTAAGGAAGGTGAAATATTCGTGGCCTGCCTTGCTGAGCGTGCTCCTCACTTTGACCATTGCTGGCATTTTGGTAAAATTGACCTGCTTGTTTTCAAAGACCAGCTCGGGAAAGTCCCCCACGTTTAGCCCGTCATCGCCCCTGTAGTTGCCCATTGTTTCAGGCCTCAGCCCTGAATGCGCCATGAGGACACACGCAACCCTCTGCTGCGGGTCAGCGGAGAGAAATATCCGCCTCAGTTCTTCCTGTGTTGGCACCCTTTCGTTCTTTAGGGTCGGAGTTTCCATGACCCCCCTGATCTTTATTTTCTTGCTGATTTGGATGTCGTTAAATGAAAGCCAAGACCTTACCGCCTTGATAACTGAATGTATGTAGCTGCCCGCCTTTCCCTGATTTTCCATGTCCGTTACTGTATCAAGAAGGATATCCTGTATCTTCTTTATATCAAGGGAAAGGAGCGATACAGGAGTGAGGTTGTTAGTTCTGCAGAATGACGCTAGCCTCCTCAGGTATACATCCGCAGTTACCTGGGAACCGCGCGCCACGTTATCGTACCACCTTTTGACATCCCTGTCCTGCAAAAGCGCCCTGGGTTCTTGCATAATATTAGCTTGCAGGATTCCCTTAATATAGGTTTCGGGCACATTTAGGTACGGGCCTGGTGGGATTCGAACCCACGACCTACTGGTTAAGAGCCAGCCACTCTACCTGCCTGAGCTACAGGCCCATTCCTGAGATAAAATTTAGTTTTTATAAGCTTTTCTGGATGGAATTGATACTATTAATTATTGCTGGAAGCTCATCCAAACTGTGCATTATATAGTCTGGCTGCACACTGCCGGATTGGCTGTACTGATCCCTGACAATTAGTGCTGTAAGTGAGCCCGCCTTTTTTCCAGCCACTATATCGTACTCCCTGTCTCCTACGCTGATGCACTCCTCTGATCTTAAATTCATCTTTTCAAATGCCTTTAAAAATACATCAGGTTCTGGCTTGGGATTTTTCACATCTTCACTGCTCACCCAGCAGCACACCATCTTATCTATGTTAAAGTGTTTTACTATCACGTCGATCATATCCCTACCCATGCTTGTTGCTATGGAGGCTTTGATCCCCATATTTGTTAAATTTGATATGCAGGAAACGGCGTCCGGAAAGACCTTGATTCTATAGATGTTTTCTATAAAGTGCCGCTTCCTTACACTCTTCATCGTTTCTATATCATCATTACTTAGATTGCTTATGAACTTGGAGGCTATGACCGCAGGTGAAAGTCCAACATACTTCCTTATTTCTGATGGTTGCACATTATGCCCAAATTCTTTTAAAGTTTGAGACCAAGCGATCATCAGTGTCTCAGCGCTATCTATCAGTGTTCCATCTAGGTCAAATGCTACGCCTGAAATCATCGGCGCACTATAAATATTAAAAAATTTAAAGTATGCGGAAGTTTTGGTACCGTTCATTTATCCCAAAACTTTTAACATATATTAATTGTATGCAATATGACACATGTCGCAAGAGAAAAGAAACATAATTTACCTCTTTATATCAAGATCTTTGAGGAGCTTTGCTGCTGGATTTATAGCGATAGCCATAAGCCTTTACTTTTATGATGTGCTTAAGCTTTCACTTATACTTGTTGGTGTGCTTTTCACGGTGGGTGCTTTTGCAACACCACTTATTTCTTTACTGGTTGGAATTCTCGGTGATAGGAATGGAAGAAAACTTGTATTAATTGCTGACCTGCTTACGCTGCCTGCAGCACTTATAATAATAATGCTCACCCGTAACTTTTTTGCACTGGCATTGGCAAGTGCTATAGGCGGTTTCGGAGTAGCTGGGGGGCTGATAGGAGGAGGAGTTGGTGCCTCTGTTGGGCCGGTAGTAACTACCATGCTTGCAGAAAATACGAGTAATGAAAACAGGACGTTTATATATTCACTTAACAGCGTAATTTCAACGTTTTCAGGAGCGGCTGGTGCTCTGCTAGTTTCATTCATTAGCTTTCAATTACTTTTTAAAATAGGGATAGTAATATCACTTGTTTCTGTACTGGTAATTTTACCTGTGCGTGAAAAATTTAAAGGATCTAAAACCGCCGTAAAGAAAGGAGATAATCGAATATCAGAAAAGGATAAGAGGTTCATAAAGGCATTTGCCTATACTGGCCTGTTTAATGGTCTGTCAATGGGTCTCATAACGCCCTATTATCCTATTATATTTCATGCATTCTTTCATATGACAACGGCCGATGTCGGTTACCTGATGAGTGTAGGTGGAATCCTTTCTGGGGCTGCTGACATATTCACCCCATCTCTAACCAAAAAAATGGGGTTCCTAAAACTAATAACAAGAACTAGGGTAGTATCTGCAACCATGATGTTACTTTTGCCATTCTCACCAAACTTTGTCATTGCAGGTGCACTTTACCTTTTTATGACACCCCTGAGGGCGGTTTCATTACCCGCGCAAACTTCCTTGCAAATGACCCTTATAAGCGAAGCAAGAAGGGCTACTTCAAGTGGTCTAAATCAGGCAACAAGGCTTCTTGCATCTGCCGTGGCCACATCGGCGGGAGGCACATTGATGGCGCTGGGCCCATTTGCCATCCCATTCGTTATTGCCGCAATCTTCACCTATGGAAACACCGCACTGTACTATTATTACTTTGGAGGCATACCTGAGGCAAACGTTAAAACTTAATTAAATGCTCTTACCAAAGAGCTTGAGCATTATTGCCTTCTGAACGTGAAGCCTATTTTCTGCCTGGTCAAAAACTATTGAGTGATCGCCGTAAAGCACCTCCCTAGTAACTTCCTCCTCATGATGTGCTGGAAGGCAGTGCATAAATAGAACGTCCTTTGGCGCGCTAGATATTAGTTTGGTATTTACCTGGTATTTGGGAAGAAATGCCTTCAATCTCTCCTCCTTTTCCTTCTCTTGGCCCATGCTGGTAAATACATCGGTATATATCACATCTGCGTCATTCACAGCTTTAACCGGGTCATCAGTTACCATGACAGAACCGGCTGAAAGCTCGTTTGCCATGTTAACTATGGCCTTTTTCGGTTCATAACCTGAAGGTGAAGCTACTGTAACACTAGCACCCGCAAGTGCAGATCCAAGCATAAGTGAAGTGCAGACATTGTTGCTCCCATCACCTATAAATGCAATCCTTTTACCTTTAACGCCGCCCAGTTTTTCCCTTATCGTGTACAGGTCTGCCATTATCTGGCATGGATGTTCAAGGTCAGAAAGCGCATTGATGACTGGATTCTTCATGCTAAGGGCCAGCTTGACCAGGTCTTCGTGCCTATAAACCCTGGCCACAACCATGTCAACATATCTGTCAAGTGTTCTACCGGTGTCCTCTACCGGTTCTCCCCTAGAAAGCTGAGATGTTGAGGCATCCATGTAAATGGGGCTTCCACCCATCTGGTTAACCCCTACTTCAAAACTTACCCTTGTCCTTGTTGATGGTTTTTCAAAAAGCAATAGCACATTTTTTCCATAAAGCAAACTGTTAAGCGGATTGGACTTGAGCCTGTCTGTCATGGACCACACTTCTTCCATCTCTTCAAAGCTGAAATCAGTAACGGAAAGATAATCTGCCATTATTCTCATACTTTTACATAACCGTTTTTAAGCTTTGCTTGCAGTGTTTTAACATGCGTGGGCTGATTGCTGTATTAAGCGACTTCGGCAACAAGGATCATTACAATGGGGTAATGAAAGGAGTCATTTTAAGTATAAACCCTGAAGCAAAAATAGTAGACCTAGCTTCAGATGCAGAGTCTTTCAGCATAACTGATGCGGCATTTATGTTGCTTGCTTCAATAAAATATTTTGCACAGGGTACAGTTTTTCTTGTTGTTGTAGACCCAGGGGTTGGCACAAAGAGAGCTGCAGTGGCTGTGGAAGGACCAAAGCATTTTTTTGTGGGTCCAGACAATGGCGTTCTCTATCCGGCTCTGCAAAGTGAGGGCATTAAAAAAGTGGTCAGATTGAAAACGCAGGGTGGAACATTTGATGGTAGAGACGTTTTTGCTCCAGCTGCGGCCATGATAAGCCTGAAAAATGGGATCGAAGGGCTGGGTGAAAAATACGAACTGTCTGTAAAAACG
>JBMFVR010000107.1:0-4657 GCA_049965895.1 Nitrososphaeria archaeon
CTCATCACATTTTTGCTAATGGTTTCCCACACAACCCAGCTGTATACCCCAGCTCCCCCCTCCAACCACTTTTCCTCTTTATTCTCAAGGCTATCTAAGATGTTTATTGCTCCGTTCAGGTTAGCATCTATTACACTATTCAAACTCCCTAAAGTTTCTCTGCCATTATAATATTTAAGGCTTGCCTGCTCTGCCCACAATCTTCCCTAAACCAATCAAGGAGATGCTCATCCATGCCGGTTGACGTTCCCTTGGCCGAGCTAGGTGAACGCATAACCACGCCATGGACCTTCCAGTGTGTTAAGAGCGTTCATAATTATGATAAAAAGTGACATGAGCTTCAACTTCCTTTCTCTGGCGGTATTCCTAGAAACATGCCGGATAAAGATATACGCCTCGAAGCTAGGCCTCCATGCGCACTGTAAGAAGTGCGCAAAAGTTACTGCACATTTGTGATTTTAGGGGTTGGGGTAAGCGGTAAATCTCACTCACTTTGGCGTGACCACACATCATATTGCTGACCGGCTCTCCTGTATTACCCTGACGCCTTCTTGCGCCAAAGCTTCTGCATCCTTTCTCTGCTCTGATTGAGCAAATACCCTGAACACAGGCTCGGTGCCTGATGGTCTTATGAGCAACCACCTGTGCTTACCCATATTTACTTTTATTCCATCTAGCCTGTTTATCCTATAACCGCCAAATGCATTAGATACCTTTTCCATAACTCTCTGCTTTATTTCGTCTTGACATCTTACTTCACGTTTTATTAGATAAAATGAGGGAACTTCCTGAACTAATTCACTTAACTTTTTCTTCAGTGAAAGGAGCATCAATGTGGAAAATACTGCGTCACCGTACATTAGTACATTTGGCCAAATGAATTTGCCAGACTCCTCCACAGCAAAAACCGCATCTCTATTTTTCCTTATTGATTCTGCAATTGCTGGTGGTCCCACCCTAGTAACTATCAACCTGCCTCCGGCTGACCTTACTACTTCACTGACACTGTCTGAGGTGTTGATTGTGGTTATGATTTTGGCGCCACGTGTTTTTATCATATATGATGCAAATATCGCTCCTGTGACATCCCCCCATACAAGTTTACCGAATTCGTCGATAAAAATTGCTCTATCGCCGTCAGAGTCTGTAGCTACGCCCAGGTATGCCTTTTCCTTAGGAACTTGCTGCATTATCCCCTTTAAATGAGCTGGAATTGGGCTTGGAAGCCTGTTAGGAAAATCATGCAACGGTAATTTGTTAATTACTTTGTTATCCACACCAATTTCGGAAAACACATTCTGCGCAAGAGGGCCGAACGTTCCATTGCCTGCATCAAATAAAACCCTCTCTCCGTAAACTTTTGGCGCATCTCTTCTGATACTTTTAATATAGGCATCATGATAATTGAAAAATGATTCGTATTTCCCCATCCTTGACCATGGCAGTTCATAGAGGTGATCTTTTTTGTAAGTCCTTTCTACAGCTTCACTATCTGCTGGCCCAAGTTCCCCCGTGTCCGACAAAAAGAAAAGTATTCCTGTAATTGGTGGTGGCGTGTGACTGCCTGTAACTGAAATAGTTGATTCGTATTTTAATTCTTTCATGATTCTGAGAGTGGCGGGGGTTGGTGATACTCCTAAATCAACAACATTTACACCAGAAGCAAGTAGCGCTGATGTAACTGCCATAGCAATTGGTAAGCTTTGTGACCTGTTATCCCTTCCGATTACCGCTGATCCGATATCATAAGTCTTTACGAAAGCCTGCGTTATTTTATATGCAAAGGTGGGAGTTAGTGTTCTGTTTATTAAGCCTCTGACGCCCGATGTGCCAAATATCATTATCCCAACAATGAGATAAGCGCTTTAAAATAGATTTCCATCAAACGAACAAGCTTGATCAACGTCAGGTTTAAATTCTACCAAAAATAATTGCGCTGAGGTTGAATACAGAACTTGTCAGTGTAATTATCCCAGTTTATAGGGATTCCAGTACCCTCAAGGAAAGTATAAGAACATTGTTAAGTGATATTCATGCTGAAAAGGAAATAATTGTGGCCATCGATGAGCCCAATAAACGACTTTTAGACGATTTGAATGAATTTACAAACATTAAGGTGTTTACCAATGAAAAAAGGATTGGAAAAGTAAGGGCATTAAACCAAGCCATAAAATATTCTTCTGGAAATTACCTGCTTTTTGTAGATGCAGATGTAATACTTCCAAAAGATATAATATCAGATTCTATAAAAGAAATTGAAAACTATGATATTCTGGATTACACAAAGATTGGAATTCAATCAAGTAGAATTTCCAAATTTACCTCCATCGATTATATACAGGCAAACATGATATCAGAGCTTTTTTCTAAGCTTTCTAAAAAAACATTTGCGATAGATGGCGCGGCGTTCATGATTAAAAAGGAAGCTCTGGATAAGCTAGGTGGATTCAGACCAGTAGTGTCTGAAGATTTCGATATTGCCACAAGGTCCCACAGGCTTGGGCTTAAATACAGGATCTCAGTTAAAATAAAGGTAAAGGTGGGACAACCAAGTAACTTCAATGAGTGGTTTTTACAAAGGTTAAGGTGGGCATACGGTATGGGGGAATGGCTCAAGAAAAACTTAACCTACATTATGGGAATGATTATATACAGCCCCATAATTGCTGTATCCGCTGTGCTAATAATGCTCCCCACCATAACTATGGGGGTGCTGCTAGAAGCAGTGTCTTCAAAAATTGTTTCCAGTTATTTAGTAACATCCATTTACTATGCAATACCAACAACATCTATTCCAATTAGGGCCTACATTTTGACAGCTTACAACCAAGAAGTTGGGAGGGTTGTCATGGCATCATTTTCTGCATTTTTAATTCTGTTACCTTTTTACTATTACCTTTCCAGAAGGTATGGTGAAAAGTTCAACCCATTAAATTTTGCTATATATTACTTTGTATACCAGCCTATACTTCTTATGGTATTTCTCATAGGAATTTCTATTTCATTTATGAATTTAAAACCAGACATAAACTGGGTAACATGATAATGCCAAAGCATATGTTACCTAGACGATTTCAAGCTCTGCTGAGATGGCATCGATTTTTTCAAGATAGTTCTTTGCAAGTAAATCCCAATTTACTACAGTGTAAACAGTTGGGGATTCCTTTTTAACTGAGCCTGTACTAAGCAGGTCTTCATATGCGCTGACGATTTCTTCGCGCGATATCCCATACAGGTTCATAACCTTTAGGGCTTCATCCGATTCAAGATCAACGCCGATTAGAGATATTGCGGCTGAATAAGAATTAACAGATTTCATTAGTTTTGAGTTTGAAAACTTTGATACAAAATCTGGCTGAGTTGCATCAAATATAGACTTTGCAAGTTCGGGCACAATGCATATACTTTCAACGTCATTGCCAGCTATTTGAACCCTGGAAAGCATTGTAAGATAACTGGCAGTAAGCTCATAAAGAACCCCGTAAACTCTTTCTGATATGGTTTTACCGCCAAGTATGGAATCAGCAAAGAGGCTCAACTCAATTGGGAACTGATCGTTAAGAAAACTTTCACACCTTTTGAACCCCAAGAGATGGCATGGGGTGTGAACAATTCTTGTGGTTTCATCTCTCTTTACGGGCACGCATACGGGATAATTCTGATAAACGCTTCCTCTCATAGCAGCCCATACTGCCAGAAAGCAGGTTTGCGGATCATGCCTGTCAAGCCAAAGCCCTACTACAGACTGTTTCTGTAGAAATGTTTCCTGAGCAAGCTTTTGTGCTAGCACAATTCCTTGTTGAGTGCAGGCATAATTATAGAGTGTGTACCCATTGCCAGGAGTAATCTCAGATAAGAATATTAAGCCAAGATCTTCAAGAACCCTGATGAACTTCTCCCTTATATATGATGCCTTCTTACCCGGTTCTATCCTATCAACTACATTCCTTCCTGAAGCATAAATTTTCAATAATGTATTTTCAACCAGTTTAGCATCAACTGCGCTGAATAGCTCATTTAATAAGGACCGTAGCATCTCAGGCTCAGGTGACTGCAGTTTAATATAATCTGTATAAGATTTTTCGTACATTGATGCTTCAGAAGAAATACCATAGAACCTTCTGAGTAACGTTTCAAGGTATTTAACATCGGCTACAATTACATTTTTGTAAAATCTGGATGCAGTTAACCCATACCTAACTATAAACAGCCTATCATTGCATTCAATTATATCTGCTGAGTCATCAAGTTCCCCGGAAACATCTATGATCAGGTTTACTTTTATCCCCTTTTTATCTATGCCAACAAGGTCAACCTTTTGCTGACATCCACCGGAATCAGCTTTTACATCAATTCCATAATGCTTTAATAAATCAGATATGTATTGATACAATTTTTCTTTAAAACCTTGACTGCTCAATACAAAATAGATAAAAAAAGTGGTTTAAAACCACTTCTACATTTTAACTTCAGAATACAATCTGGAAAGAATTTCCTCAGGTTTAAGCGGAAGTCTCCTGACCCTTATCCCGGCAGCGTTTTCTATTGAATTTGCTATGGCTGCAGCGACCGGCACAAGGCCGATTTCACCTACGCCCTTAGCTCCAAATGGTCCAAGTGGCTCTTCATAATCTACAAAGCTTACTTCAATTTGGGG
>JBMFVR010000108.1:0-4648 GCA_049965895.1 Nitrososphaeria archaeon
GCTGGTATATACCGCTGGGTGATGGATTAATAAAGGTAGGTTCTTCAGGCAACCCCAATTTAGCATTAAAATTTATAGAAAGAAATCTTAAAATGATGAATGTAGGTGGCTATCCAATAAAAACGATTTCGTCGTCCTTGGTAGTTGGTGGTGTAAATGAGGCGGTTACCAAACGCACCATAAAGGTAGGAGATGCTGGGGGTCAAACCAAACCTACAACAGGTGGAGGCATTATATCTGGCGGGATGGGAGGAATGCTAGCAGGCGCAGAATCAATTAAAGGTTTATTTGTGGATTATAACAAAAATTATGATAAATTATTTGGATCTGAGTTAAGGCGGCAGCTCACATTATCTAAAATCTATAAAAAAATGACAACCAAGGAGTTATTGGGTATTGTATCTGAAATTCACAAAATAAGCAATAAGTTGAGTGAAGAAGAATTTGATTTTCATTCACATATGATCAGGAGACTGTCTTTAAATCCAGTCATATTGAAAGCTCTGATACAGTATATACCTGAATTTTTTAAAGGTGTTATCTAAATGAATATGTTAGGCATTCAACTCTGTCTTTCGATGCGCTTACCCTTTTCTTGAGGAATTACCCTTATCTTTGAATTTTCGAAATTTAACCTAAATTCAACTCCCTCATTGATCCTGTCAAGAAATATAGCAAGCGCAGCCACCTCTGAGTGTGGCTGGTTTCCTATTGCTACGTTATAGTCAGCTAATCTGTATGCTTCTCCAGGCACCTTTTCGCTTCCTATTATAATCATTATTTTATCGACAGTGCTAATTTTATCCATTACTCCCGGCAATAATATCCCGTACATTGTAAGGTGCACCACAGTACCTCCGTCATTTTTCCATTTTTTTATTTCTCGTTTCCAACTATCAGTAAATCGTATGCTAAAATTTCCCCCCCAGTTTTTTGTCACTTCATTTATGGAATTTATTAAACTTTCATCTTTATCCCCATAAATTATTATTGAATTCGCGCCAAATGCCCTTCCCACCAATCCACAGTGTGTAGTAATCCTTTTATCCCTAAATATCCTATGCCCAATTCTAAGTATTGTTATTTCCTTCATTTTTTTCACTTAACTTTTTCAATTCAACCAGCGTTTTAGAATAATAAAGTAAAGATTTTGATATGAATATATCGCTTTCGTCACTGTTCAAGAGTTCTTTTATCTTCTTTATGACTTGCTGTTGTATAATTTCTATATCACTATTTTTACTTGTTTTTTCTATTTGGTCTATGGTAGTTATATTATCACATTTTGGGCAGAAGGTTTTGCCTTTATATTTAACCATAAGGCCGCCACATTTTGGGCAAGGCTCAGCCAGAAGAGTCCCGCCTTTGCGCATTATTTCAGCTAGCAGTTTATTTGTGTTTGTTTCCATGCGCTATAATTTAAATTTCTAATATAAAACTAACATCCTAATCACTCTGAAACGGGGTTTACCTCATAGATGATCTTTTGGTTCCCTAGCTTTGCGATCATGCTTTACCACCATCTACGTCGATAGACAGCTGGCTGTGATCACTGCCATTATCCGCAAATGGCTATGTTTATGGTTACGCTAAAATCCACATGTCTTGTTTATGCAGAGACATACGCCGTGCCACTAGCTTTTCTCCTTTTCTTTTGAGTATTTGCCATTATTTTTTACATTCTTTTTATCTAGTTGTGTTGCTATTATTCATTCTTTGTTATACAAAAATGTGCTATGTTTATATTCATAAAAAAATTCCCTTATGCAAGGAATTGATGATCAAACTTATTTCTGTGGATATTGACGGGACATTAACAGATAAAGATGGATTAATAAATACTGAAGCAGTAAACTTGCTTAGAAAAATTGTTTATTTAGGCATTCCAGTGTTTTTAAATACTGGTAGAAGCGTTTGGGAAAACTATACGCTATCCCATTTTTTAGGGTTCAGCAAATTTGGAATATCTGAAAATGGGGGAGTGATATATTATAAAGAGCCTACAAGGGTAGCTGTTCTTGGAGATATAAATGATGCCTATCAGGCGTATCATGTGCTATCAAATGAAATTGAACCAATAAAAATCAATCAAAGAATGCCAAGACTTACAGAGATTATACTTGAAAGGAATATAGACCTTGATGTTGCAAATAGAGTGCTTGATAAATATCATATTAATGCAAAGATTGTGGATAGCGGTTATGCTTATCACCTGTCATCTACTCGTGTAGATAAAGGGCGCGCTTTAAGATATCTCTGTAAAGCATTAAATATAAAAAGTAACGAAGTTGCAAGCATAGGCGATAGCGCCGTAGATATACCCATGTTAAAGGCTTCTGGAATTCCATTTTGGGTTTCTACAAATACTATTATATTAAAAGAAGATGATGAATTAAAAAGTCGGGTAGTTATATCACCAGAACCCGGGCCCAAAGGGGTTTTATATGCTATAGACTGGTTGATTAAAAATGATAAGCTATCTATCTGAAATAAATGATATAAAGAATGCTACAGAAAGGATGCTAAAAGGTGCTGGGCTGCAAATAAATTTCGCGGTTTCTGAAACTACCGCGCCAAGCTTTGGCGATATAACAACCAACGCGGCGTTTATAATCTCAAAAGAAAAAAAAATACCGCCGGTCAAGGCTTCAGAGATTTTTTTAGAAGGCTTCAAGCTCTCTGACCAAGACAACTTAAAGGTTATACCTCATCCTAGTGGGTTTATAAACTTCTGGTTGACCACTAAATTTTTTAATAAATTTATAAACACTTTGATAGAAAATGGAGGGTTTGGTAATATTAACATTAATCCGCAGAATATTGTAATTGAGCATACAAGTGTAAACCCAAACAAGGCATTACATGTTGGCCATGCAAGGAATGTAGTTATAGGCGACACGTTTTACAGGTTACTTAAAAGGCTAGGGCATCATGTTGTTGTATTAAACTATATTGATGATACGGGGGTTCAGGTTGCAGATCTATTGATAGGATTTAGAGAATTAGGATTCAATGTTAATGGGAATGGTAAAAAGTATGACCATTATTGTGGCGATGAAGTTTATGTCAAAGCCAACAAAATCATAGAAAGCGATTTGCATTTAAAGGAAGTCAGATCAAACATTCTTAAAGAGCTTGAGGGAGGAGGGGAACTATATGTTTTTGCTAACCGCATAGTTTCACAAATTGTAAGGGAACAACTGAAAAGTGCTTGGTCTCTTGGTGTAAGATACGATCTTTTAAATTGGGAAAGTCACTTTTTACATGCTGGATATTGGAAGGAAATATTTGAACTATTGAAGTCCAAGGGAGAACTCAAATATGTAACTGAAGGAAAGAATGCAGGGTGCTGGGTACTAAAAGGTAAAAAGGTGCTGGTAAGAAGCGATGGTACTACCGTATATACAGCCAAAGATTTAATTTATGCGGCTTGGAAACTAGGCATAATAGTTGATAAATTTGGATACGAGGTTTTTGCAAAACAGCCAGATGGCACTTCTCTATTTACTACCGTCTTGAATTTTAACTATGCAAAATTTTATACTCCAGTTGATGTAAGTTATATCGTTATAGATCAAAGGCAAGAACCAATACAGCAAATGATAAAGGAAATTATTGAATCACTTAATCATGACAAAAAATATCAAATCATATCATATGGCCTTGTTGCGCTGTCGAAAAATACGGCTGAAAAAATAAATGCAAACATTGAAGGAGAAAAATTTGTTCATATGTCTGGTCGAAGTGGTATATACTTTAATTTAGATGACCTTTTTTTCAAGGTAAAGGAAGCGGCCATGATGATAATTAATAGAAGAAATCAACCGCTTGAAAACAAAGAATTGGTCGCTGAAGGAATTGCGATTTCCGCCATAAGGTATTCGCTTTTAAAGACCGACTTAGAAAAGCAAATCATCTTTGATATTGACGATGCACTTAAATTAGAAGGAGACACGGGGCCGTATTTGCAATACTCTTTAGCTAGGGCTCTGAAAATTATAACAAAAATTGATTCTATTAATAGACCTTGTGATGTTACACTTCTGGACTCTAAAGAAGAAAGGGGGTTAATGCTGGGGCTTTCAAAGTTTGATTATGTACTTAATAAATCATATGAGTCAACCTCTTTATCCACATTAGTAAATTATGCCCATGAGCTTGCGGTTCAATTTAACGTTTTTTATGAAAGACATAGAGTTATAGATGAAAGTAACATAAAAATCAGAAATGCTAGGGCGTGTCTGGTTTTAGCCTACACTTTAATAATGCGTGATCTTCTTCAAATATTGGGAATACCAATTCTCAATGAACTGTAGGTTTTAAACAAAAAATAATTATCAAATTTACAAGGTTGGTTCTATTTTCAATTTACCAACTACGCTTTCCCCATTTAGTTTTCTTACAATTTCTCTTGGTAAATCAATTGCGGATATGTTGCTCTTAATGGCGGCAGTTCTAGCAGAAATATAATCGCTTTTTCTTATAACGAGTTCCTGAGGGTCGCTAAGGCTAAGAAGCGGGCTCCCATATCCCCAAAATAAAATTTTGGTGTTATCAACTAGTATAGTAAATTTAAGTTTTTTCCCGTCATTTATATCCCTTTTTAACCACTGTGGAAAATCATTAACTGATGCAGTCGCTCTGACGC
>JBMFVR010000109.1:0-4625 GCA_049965895.1 Nitrososphaeria archaeon
ATCATACTGCAGCGCGCTCTTGCAGGGATGTCCGAAGTTAAGCCTGTGGAGACACCAACGGCGGGGCACCAGACGGGTGCTCCTACGGAAAAATTGGACGCTACCATATTATCATTTTAGCATTAATAAGCCTTTTTCAGCATGACGTAATCTAGGGGACGTATCGGGAAATGGTCCCCTACAGCTCGGTTAGCGTGTGAAATAATTCAGGATAGTTGTTGCGCAGTTCTATTATCAGTTCAGGCAGCTTTATTTTTGGAGTGAAATTCTTGGCCCTGTTTGCCAGCCTTTTCCTCTTTAACTCAACCCGTGTTGCATTCTGGCCTATGAATTCACTGTCATCTGTGAGCATTGCCCATATCACGCGGAGCAGCTTTCTAGCAAGTGATACAATTGCTATTGTGTATCCGCGTGACCCAAATTTGTCCCTGAGGTGAATGTAATAGTTCCTGAACTCGGCAGGACCGAAGAATGCCATCACCTGTGCAGCCTGGTACAGTGCTCTCCTGAGATGAGGTGGCCCAGCCTTTTCCAGCTTGCCGTAAACCTTCACTGACCCGCTCTGATAGAATGTGGGATTGAGGCCTGAATACCTTATCAGCTTTTGCGGTGTTGGAAATCTACTGATGTCAGCTATTTCAGCCGCTATTGCCTGGGCAGTTTCGAGCCCCACTCCGGTTATCGTCAGCATCAGGTCAACGTACTTCTTTATCTTGGGCATTGACTGCACAAGTGACGCTATCGCACTGTCCAGTTCCTTGACCTTTGATTCAATAGTGCTGATCATGGATGAAGTGAACTGGATCGCCCAAGGGTCCAGGTTTGGGAAGGCGTTGTCAACCACATTCTGCAACTGTTTTATCTTTTCCTCACTCAGCCCGGTTATCTGCTCCCCCTTGGCAATCCTGGCAAGCAGTGCCTTGCCTGATTTGCCAAATGCATCCGAAAATATTGACAACAGCTCAGGGCTGTATGTGCTCACCACGGCAGTGGCCTGGTTCTTTATGGCTGTTTTCATGTCCATCAGCCATGCCCTCATCCTTGTCAGCCTCCTCAGCTTCCTCAAACCGCTGTCGGGCACAAAGCTTGGTTGAAGCTGGTTCAGCATCAACAATGCAGCCAATGATGCGCTGTCAAGCTTATCCGACTTATTCCGAATGTGGCTCTTTGCGTTAGCAGGGTTAACGAGCATGACCCTGAAGTTATGCTCGGTCAAATAATCATAAACACCATACCAGTATGGCCCAGTTGACTCCATGGCAACGTCAAAGCATCCGTTGTCTGCAAGCAGCTCAAGCACCTTCCTTACACCGGACATGTCGTTGGTAAATTCAGCCTGCGCAATTATCCCTGAGTGGTTCATTATGCACACGTCAAGCTTGCTCTTGGATATGTCTATTCCCGATGTTATTTCCTTAACATTCACTATATTCATTTTTCATCACCATCTCATAAATAATTCTGGCGGATACGCTGACATGAACAGCCCGTCAGCGCTGTCCATGCAGAGAAAAATGTTTTTTACCCCATTCCATCATCTCCATTATGGCATGATCAGTCAGGAAAGCGGGCTGGGTTGCCTGGCCTCGTATCGCACTCCTACAGGCAGTCAATGCCACATTTAAGGGAGGGACAGACCAGGCATGGGCCAGACTAGCTGAGTATCTCACGTGATAAGCACCCTTCAGGCCTTTGCAGCCATCTTTCCTCCTGTTCATGCCATTTACCACTTATCCCGCGCCCAATTTTTCCTTTCCTTAGACTCTTCAGCATAACTGTGATCCGTTAAAAGCGATGGTTTTGAAATGAAATAAAGGGGGTTTCTCTATTTTATGTGCAACAAAAAAAGAGGATAAACTAATAGATGATAATACAGGGAAGGATAACATGGCAGGGAGGCTCATTGGTGAAGTATCGCGCAAGTGCAAGTGGACTTACTGGAGCATGAAATGACTTGAAAATATCTTGTATTGGGATATTAAAATGACATTATATGAGCTGTTTTACAATGCCTATATCCATTATCAAATCAATGGCGATCATAGCATGTTAACACATAATTGAACAAGGGCAAAATTATGCATTTATTGCTCTTTCTATCAAATCTGCCACTTTAATTGTCTGTTCTTTTGTAATTTTCTCCCTAAATGATTGTACAGTTAGAACGTTCATTCCTGTTTCCCTTAAAATGCTCTCTGTTGTTCTTGCTGCATTTGAGCCCCAACCGTATGAAATCAAGGCAACTATTGGCTTATTGACACCTTTGAACTTTTCTCTTAACAATTCAAGAAGAAATTTCATCCTAGGATGTATTTCCGTATCATAAGTGGGTGTTGCAAGAATTATGGCAGGTGAGCTGTTGGCATCTATGAGAAACTCCTCAAGGTCTGGATATTCAGAATCAGTTATGGCTGTAGTTTTTACTCCTATACCCCGTGAACTTAGCTCATCACTTACCTTGGATAGAGCCATTTCCACAGAGCCATACATGGATACATAGGCAACGGCAACATTTTTTGTTTTTGATTCTGCCCTCGCCCAACTCTCAAAAAGCTTCAATGGTTTCTGAGTATCACCTTCCCATATACCGCCATGCGATGGAGCTATCTTTGATATTTCCAGCCCTAAAGTTCTAACCTTTTCTATAGCTTTTAATACATACTTTCTGTAATATCCCATAACTGTTGTAAAGTATTTTTCAGCGCTCCTCAGATAATATTCGCTTTTAGAGTCTGCATAATATTGTGGTGGAATTGAAAAAGAGCCAAAAACATCGCAAGTGTACATGATTTTTGTCCTTGTCTGGTACGTAAACATTGTTTCTGGCCAGTGAACCCATGGAACATGAAAGAAGCTGATTTCTTCACCCAGCAGGTTCATGGTTTTAGCTCCTTCAACCCTGACTATTTCGTTATTTATATCGTATTTTGCCTTGAGAACCTTTTCACCGGCTACATTAATTATTACTTTGGCATCCTTGGAATCCTTTAACAATATTGGTAGACTCCCCGTATGATCCGGTTCTGCGTGGTTAAGTATGACGTATTTGATGCTGGAGGGGTTTAAAACCTCCTTTAATGCATCCATAAAAATATCAGAATATGCTGCTTTCCACGTATCAACAAGAATTGCCCCTTCATTTGTCTCTATAAGATAAGCGTTATATGTGATGCCTTCAGGTATGTGCCAAGCTGCTTCAAAGAACCTTGTCCTATCATCATCAAGCCTTATGAGTTTAACGCCTTTCTCAACATCCTTGATTAAATACTTAACCATATACAATTCTTAGATGGCTCAAAATTAACCTTTTTTAAAAAACCTACTAAAGCACTCAATAGAACTAAAATATATGTTTGAACAAACGATCAAGCATGGAAAAATTTGAGAAAGACATAATGAAAACTATAATTGGAAGATACAGAAAGATATGGGCCGTTACACATTGTATATCCCTTATGGGTTGGGATTCTGAAACCTATATGCCAAGAGAGGGAGTAAGGGAAAGGTCTGTGGCCAGTGCCGAAATGAGTACCTTATATCAGGAATTACTTTTGAGCGAAGAATTTGTGTCCCTAGTAGAAAGGGCATCCAATATAAATGATCTGAATCCATATGAAGCTGGTACTATCAGAGTTCTCAAAAGGGAAATAACGAAAATGAAAAGGCTCCCACCTGAACTAATATATGAACTTGAGAAGATCACGTCAGAAGCCTTCCAAGTATGGAAAGTCTTAAGGGAAGAGGACAGGTTTGACCCATTTGTGCCATATCTTAAAAAAATTCTAGAATTGAACAGGAAAATGGCTGATAAGCTGGGATATGATGAAAACCCATATGATGCCCTACTGGATCTAAGTGAAGAAGGTTTGCATACTAGAGACGTAAAGAGCGTGTTTGACAATCTCTCTCCTGCACTGAAAGGCATACTGGTTAAGGTCAACAGTGAGGGTTATTTTAACCAGAGGCATGCATTGGAGGATAAAAAATATGACGAAACAGGTATGAAAATGGTCAATGATATGGTGCTTGAACTTCTGCAGTACCCCAAAAACAGGGCAAGGATTGATGTCAGTCCTCATCCATTCACTATAGGGTTTGGATTGAATGATGTCAGGATCACCACAAGGTATGAAGGGTACGATTTTAAAAGATCACTTTTTAGCACAATTCATGAGTTTGGGCATGCTACATACGAGCTTCAAATAGATAATGATCTGGACATGACGCCCATAGGAACAGGCGTCAGCCTTGGAATTCATGAAGGACAGAGCAGGTTCTGGGAAAATGTTGTTGGAAGGAGTCCCGCCTTTGCGGGGCTCATAAAGCCGCTGCTTGATTCTAAACTTAAAATAACCACAAATTACAGCTCAGAAGAGCTTTACAGGTATTTTGCCTCTGTTAGACCGAGCCTGATAAGGACTGAAGCCGATGAAGTAACATATAATTTGCACATAGCGCTCAGGTTCAACCTTGAGCTCAAGCTCATTAACGGGGAACTGAGCGTTGAAGAACTGCCTCAGGCATGGGCCGAGGAAAGCGAATCTTTATTAGGAGTTAAACCCAAAAATTATGCAAATGGCGTGCTTCAGGATGTGCACTGGTCTCATGGATCATTCGGTTATTTC
>JBMFVR010000110.1:0-4625 GCA_049965895.1 Nitrososphaeria archaeon
GTACACCCGCTAAAGCTAGTGGCTTTATTGCTAATTGTTTTCTAACTATCGATGTACATGGTTGCGCCTTTAATCACTTTATTTATTCAATTTGTTACCCTCTTAAAGCTCTCATGACTTAATCAATTGCTTTGTTCTCAATCCTACCAAAAATGGCTTCCTGTCCATTGTCTGTTAAAATTACTTTAAAATGAGTATTGATGGCTTCATTGGGAGTGCTCTTTCTGCCCTTAATATCGATGACTGATCTGCTTGCTTTACGTTTTTTACTTCCACATTTACGCCTACTTCCTGTTTAATGTAATTTAGGTGCTTCTTGTAGACATCAACTTCATTCACTTTACCAAAATACTTCTTTTCCAAATCTGGCAACGAATTCATCAACTTTACCATGGCATCCCTTTTCTGATCATTAGTTTTTTCTATTTGCCTTACTACTTCTGATGCCAAATCACTATCATATGCAAATACAACTATTCCCTTAGGTTTGACTTTTATTACCCTTAATATTTCCCTGATATCATTAATCAGCCTTAAAGTAAGATCAATCTCTAGATCCACATTCTCTTTGTATTTTAAATTCTTAGGCCATCCCTCAATAATTACACTTTTAAAACTGCCCACAAGGCTGTAAATCTCTTCAGCAAAGTAAGGCATAAACGGGGCAACGATAGATGCCCATGACTTAACCAGTGTTTCCATAATTACGTGGTTTGCCCTATATTGCTTCATTCTAAGATACTGTTTAAAGTAATTATCCATATCAAAAAGCGCTATCTGAAGCGCACCCTTTATGTTCATTACTTCTATCATGTTGCCAACCTGTTGGGAAGCCATTGAAACCCTGTTCATCATCCACAGGTCATAGACATCAATCGTTTTATTTTCATCTTTAAGATGCTGACTTAAAGATAACGATATCCTTTCCATTTTTTCTTTTATGCTTACCGCGAGTTCACTCTTCCAGTTAGCATCATCCATGTATTCAGAGCTTATTAGAAGTGCTGCCCTAACGGCATCTGCACCATAGTTCCTTACCGCATCCTCAATGGTTATCAAATTGCCCTTTGATTTGGACATTTTTTCGTTTTCTACCCTTAACATTCCATTAACAGAAATACCCTTAGGCCACTCGTTTCTGTTAAATAATGCCACATGATGAAATATAAAGAATGTCAAATGATTTGGAACGAGCTCCTTCGCTGAAACCCTCATATCAACTGGGTACCAGTATACAAATTCTTCTCTCATTTTTTTAAGATAATCGATTTCGATACCAGTACGCCTTGATAACTCAGCCAGATCACCAACATTATAGTAGATGTAATCAAATACACCATTTTCAAGCCTTTCAGGAGGTACCTTCCTTAACATGTGAGAAACAGTGTAAAATGCCATATACACAGTTGAATCGCTCAATGTCTCAATTAGCCACCTGTTGTCCCAAGGAAGTGGAGTGCCTAGGCCACTCTGCCTTGCACATGGGTAATCCTGAAGCCAGTCAACTATATCTAAAAACCAGTTCCTAGCTTCTTCTGGATATATGCTCATTTTATTTATGCACTCTTTTGCTTCTGATTTCCATCCCTCATCTGAATATTTGAGGAACCATTGATCCTGCAGAATCTTGACATGACACCTTGCGGTGCACCTGCAGATTACAGGCTCAGGAAGATCATACATAGTATAAGCCAATCCTGAGGAATTAAGGGAAAAATACACTGAGTTCCTTGCCACACTCACTGGCATTCCTGCATATTTACCACAGTTTTCTTTCAACTTGCCCTTTCTCAATTCCAAAGAATAGATTTCTCTTGTTGCTTCATCTGCTCTCTGGTCTTCCTGATTCATAATTTTCATTTTTTGGACAATTTCAATAGCTGGGTGTTCACCATATCCCTCGACGCTTATTATACTTATGGGGCTTAAACTTTTGGCAACTGGCTCGCCCTTAGCCTGTAGATCTCTTAACGCAAGGTAGTCATATGGGGCATGTGATGGAACACTATATACAACTTCTGTGCCTATTGCGCTGTCTATAAATGTTGCAGGCAGGATGGGTATTTGATTACCAACTATTGGCACAATTACTCTTTTACCTAAAAGTGCCTTTCCCTTAAAGACCTCAGTTACTTTTATGTCAAACATCTGATCCTTTAACCTTTCGATAGACTCTTCGCCTATGACCCATATTTGCCCTCTAACTTTTGCTTTAACATAACTAAGTTCCGGGTGAATCCACACGTTAGTTGCACCAAATATAGTTTCTGGTCTTAGGGTTGATGCAACCAGGTAGGTATTATCTTCTTCAACTAATTTAAATAGAATTAACCTGAATTCTACTGGAAAGACACCTTCCCCCTTCAAACGGTCGTGGTCACCAACTGGTGACTTATCCTTGGGGCACCATACAACAGGATGCGTCCCCTTAGTTATAAACCCCTTTTCCTTTAACGTATTGAACTGCCATTCAACAAATTTGCTGAACCACGGATCATTGCTAGTAGTTTTGAATTCACGTCGCCAGTCAATCCCCACTCCTATAAGATTGATTGCTTCCTTATTCCTTTGAGTATAATAATTTGCCATATAAATTGGGTCCTTAAATTTAGAAATTATATCGTCAGAAAGCTTGTCAACCTGCTTAAATTCCCTTATCATGTTTTCGTCACCTTTTGCTAACCTTTCAGCAGCAGAAACAATTGGCTGACCTGTCCAGTGCCATGCCTGAGGAAAAAGCACATTGTAACCCAATAACCTGAAATATCTTGCATATGCATCAGCTCTTGATATTGTATAAGCATGACCTAGATGTAATGGCCCATTCATATATGGAATAGGGAATGTAACGAATTTTTTCTTCCTTTTCCAATCAGAGTCTGCATAATAAACCCCAAGCTCTCCCCATATTTTATTCCACTTAAGTTCAACTTCATAATTCATATCGATTATCTTTTATTTTGGACCTTTATGTATATATAAATTTGTCTAATTAAGGCAGCGGCTGGTAAGTTTACCTGAATGCGTACTAATATATGGCACTGCTTGCTGTCTGAAGCGTAGACCGCCAGGCGCCCCTTTCCTGCCTTAGGGCTGCTCCCTCCCGGGCCTGACCCGGTTCGACAGTTATGCGCTTATTCTGTCCCTTCGGACAAAACTAGCGCAAAGGTGGCCCCAGCAGGCGCTCCGTCATGCACTGGGCAGTGCATATATCAGCACTCATTCAGTTTACCTTACCTTATCTGGCCCCCGCATATAGCCGGTTTCGGGCAAAGGGGACGGCTGACCCCCGGCCCTACCCGCTGCCTTGATTACTATCTAAAAATATAATTTAAATGTTTGCGATCATTGTTCACGTTATCTACTGACTTGGGCTAAAGCTTCCCGTGCCGCCGTCCCCATATAGATTTATACGCGGCATAATTCAGTGACATTCATCAGTCCCTCCCCGTAGGCGTCTACAAGGGCGTAATTTGGGCAATCCCTACAAGAGCGCGCTACAGCAAGATCGCTCCCGCCTTGAAATCTATATGGCCGCACGAAGGACAGACAAAGGTTCTCTCTGATAGTGCAACCTTGCATGGCAGACATTCCTGCGTTAAACATTCCGGGACAGCTGCCTGTTCTACTTTGCCTTCCATTCAATCAATACCTGCAGGAGCAGCTTGGGATAAAGATTAGCGGGAAAAAATGTTGATGCACTATTAAAAGCTTTCAAACAACAGCTAGGGCCCGCTATACATAGTTGAAGCGACAAAATACGTCAAAGAAAAAGCAGGAAGGAAAGGAACATTTGATGTGAAAGTGCTCGGCAAACCCCAGGGGCATAATATCCCTATTAAAATACTTAAACTCTGAAAAATATTAACTCTACAATATACTTTTTTTAAGCCAGAGTTCACTGAACTATGCCGTTCTCAGGGATAAACCGTTCTATTACATCACTTTGATTTTCCTGAACAAGCTGTTCTGGAGTAAATTTACTGATAGCGTTTAAAGCAGTTTCTTGAAAGCGATGATAAGGTGAACATAACTCTAGAAAAAATGTATGATTATTACATCATTAATTCCGACTTTGCCCTCTATAGATATATTTCCTCTTTTCTACGGTTTGAAAAAGTATTTTGAAACTAGAACGAGTTTTGATAAATTTTTATTATATTTTTCTCAAATAAAATTTTAAGTACTAAAGGAATACGATAAAGCAATAAAACTAAATCCAAACAATGCAGAATATCATCGCAACAAAAGCACATGCGCGCTTTGCATAGCATCTAACAAAGGAGAATGATTGTAATGAAGCCGATCAAGATGTAGACATGTAACCTTAATAACCGACCAGCTATCAGCACCAATAAGATTATTTTCTCTGGGGCTATCTAAGACTCTTTTATTTCAACTGTATTGGTTTCCAGCAAGGCAAAAATTCCCCTTAAGACAAATAGTATATCAGTTAAAGCAATGGTTTGCTTAATATGCTAAAAATTAGATTAAATTAAATAATATAGGGATTTTCTAAATATTAAACTGCATGAAACGGCAATTTAGCTAAAATATTTTTATCAAATGATTAACGACATTTGATATCATAACTGATACTTCAGTATGCCTCAGGTAGGCCATGG
>JBMFVR010000111.1:0-4611 GCA_049965895.1 Nitrososphaeria archaeon
GCTTTATTCTGCATCGGCCTGTGGCACAATCTATTCAACTTTGATAGATGAGCATGCTAGAATAGTGTCCCACACTCTGAGGGGTTTGAACTACTACAGCTTAGTTACGCTCAGGGCAGTAACTGGCTTTGGTGTTGGGGGAGAATTTGGAGCGTCTATATCTGCGCTTCAAGAATTCACGCCGGCGAGAATAAGGGGTCTTTTCACAGGAACCGGCAATGCAGTCCTATTTGATCTTGGTGGTGTTATAGCTTCACTTGTAGCTTCAGTGCTCCTATCAGTTCTACCCATATCAACAGCTGTTGGAACGGCATTCCTTGTAGGTGTAGTCATAGCTGCCGCAATATATATAGGCAGAATTGGCCTTCCTGAATCGCCTAGGTTTCTGTTGTCAAAGGGAAGAACTAAAGAAGCTGACCAAATAGCAAGAACCGTTGAGGAAAGGGCTGAAAAGAAGGGCATCAAGCTTGAGCCCGTGAAGCCAATCGAAATGGATTTCAGCAAGGGATCTGAAGCAGGTGGTTATAAGAGGCTGTTCACGGTGTACAGGAACAGGCTGATTCTTGCATGGATACTCAACTTCACAGAAACCTGGCCATACTACTCTGCATTTTCAGTAATTGCACTTATACTTACAAAGGTTTTCCTTTTCCCCAGCTCAAAGGTAGCACTGTTGCTTGCTGCCATTACAGGAGCCGGAGTGGTTGGTGTGTTTGTCATGTCATGGGCACTGGACGTAATTGGCAGAAGACCCGCAATTACGCTATCTTACGGGCTTGGTGGTCTGCTTTCCATAATCATTGGGATAATAGTAAAATCAATTTCTTTCAGTGCCTTCCTTGCTCTTCTGGTTCTGCTATATTTCTTTGTCTATGCTGCAGCAGGTGTTCTGTATCCACAGATAGGTGAAATGTTTCCAACAAAGGCAAGGGGTTCTGCAATGGGCACAGCAGTGGGATTTGGCAGGCTGGGAGGGATCATAGCCCCCTTCGCGCTAGCTGCCTATGTTGGCACAATATCAGGGCTTTTGCCAATATTCGTTATAACCGGCCTAGTGATGCTGGTTGGTGCTGTTACTGAAATAGCTGTAGGGCCTGAGCTCAAGAAGAAGAGTCTTGAGGAAGCTGCAAAAGTTTAAAAACAAATTTTTTATTAACTATACATTTATTAGAAGAAGTTATGCTAATTAAATGTTAGGACAGATTCACTAGGCTAAAACTCATTTCCTTGACAGCCGCATCATCAAGACAGCTGCTTCTGCAATCGAAACTGCAAGCATTATGATTGAAGAACTGATGTAACTCTGCATCAGCAGGTAGGCTACAACAAATGACCCAAGTGGTATCGCATCAATTACTAACGTCACCGTGCCGTATATTATCGTGTATAGTGTCGAAAGTGCCCCTCCCTCTTTAACAATTTTCTCAAAGAAAACGGCCATAAATGCAGTTGAAGCAAATAGGGGACCGAACCCTAGAAACAACGGTATAAGCGCCATAATTGATGCATGATAGATAAGCAGAAGCAACATCATTGGTACCTCAGCAACATAGTATGCAATTATTGCTATGACCTCCTTGCTGAGTAGGTTCCTTATGGGTGATATTGGCAGTATTCTGAACGCTATGGCGCCCCTGATCTCGCTCAAATAGAGCGCATAGGGTAAAAATGAAAGCATGATGCCCAGCACAAGGGGATAGGAAACTATGAACATGAATGTGTTTCTTGATATGTACGAACTGTTAGAGAACGCAGAAGCAACCGCCGCAATCAGGTATCCAAACGGCAGCGCCCATATACCTACAACCCTGGACCTAAATGACTGCACCATGTCAACTCGCAGCAACGCGCTTATGCTACCCCTGATTTTAAAGCTACGTGCTGCCCTTCCATGGTATGATGAATAAACCTCCTGTGAAGAAATTATTAGACCACTAGCCATTAAAAAAAGGAGCACAGCAAGGACAATGAACGCTGTTGTATAAATAACAGTTAAAAGCGCATAAATGACGCCTGAACCACCAAAGAAAGTGCTTGTTATGGGGAAAAGGGAAAGTGCATGGTTCATACTGGCAGGATTGACCTCCATTATGTACCCGCTGAACATCACCACTATCAACAGTGGAACTATCGAAAATATTCTGAATACTGACCTCATCCTAGGCTTGCTTGCGCCCCTGCTGCTCAGCAGCACGAATCCAGATGAAGTTGCAATGCCAAGTGCAATCCCCTGAACTGCACCCATGAATGCGTATGGAAAGCCACCAAACACAATGGATATTATCGCAGTTATGGCAACCGCGCTGTAAATTGGAAAGTCCATGGTCATAAAGAATGAAAGCGTAGCTATCTTTGAGAAATCGTTTTCATTGACAGACAAGGTCAGCAAAAGGTCCTTTATATACCCAGATTGCTGGGTTGCAAATGATATGTTAAGGGAGGAAACTGTCACCATAAAGTATGACCACACAAATGCCTCAAGAGAACTTGAATATGGTCTACCCATAATGTATGATATAACACTCATTGCAGCAAGTATTGCGCCGTAAACCATGCTGAGTATTATCTTGTTCCATTTAGATGCCCTTACAGCCGACCTCGCGTTTGAAGGCTTCATCCCCGATAGCCTTGAAGCTGTATATCCCTGAAAAAGTAGCTCCCTGTATACAGTTGATGCTACCTTTCTCACGCTGTACATTTTCAAAGCCCTTCCAACAGAGACCTTATCTGCTCGTCAGCATGTATTGTTTTGAGGAAGGCATCCTCAAGGTTACCCGCGTTTGCCTTTTCCTCTATTTCCTGAAGGGTTCCTTCTGCCATTATGCTGCCGGCGTTGATTATGCCTATCCTAGTGCATATCTTTTCGGCCACCTCCATTATGTGAGTCGAAAACAGAACAGCGCCTCCATCCTCCACATGCTTCTGTATTAACCCCTTCATTATCCTGACCGACTTCACATCAAGCGCATTGAAAGGCTCATCTAGCAGAAGCAGCTTTGGCCGGTGCATCAATGCAGAAACAACGGCCACCTTTTGTTTGTTACCAGCTGAAAGCGATATCATGGGCATTTCCATGTACTCTCTGAGCTCAAAGGCATCAATGAGCGCGTCAACCCTCTTCTGGTCAAACTCCCCCCTCACTGAACCCGCAAATTCAAGAAATTCTCTAGGGGTCAATGCTTCAAGCACTGCAGGGTATTCCATGACAGCGCCTATGCTGTTCATCACCATTGAAGAAGGGGGTCCCATACCGAGTATATCAATGCTCCCGGTGAACTTTACCAACCCAAGCACTGCCTTTATGGTAGATGATTTTCCGGCTCCGTTCGGCCCCAACAGTCCATAGATCTCTCCACCAGTTATACTGAAGCTAAGGTCATTTACTGCAACTCTTTCGCCGTACTTTACGGTCAGATTGCTCACTGTAAGCACATTATCAGCCATAGGATTCGCCAGGTTGCTTCCTTCTCATTAGGTCCTTTGGCACGGTTACCAGCCTTATCACATTGGTTGCTTGCACAGCATAAACCGGTATCCCGGTGTTGGGGTCATTTCCCATCCTGAGTACGCCAGCTATTTCGGTCTTAACCTTTATCACAGCACCATCCTTAAGCTTTAGGGTTATCCAGTGCTCACCGCCTTCCTCCTCAAAATCAACAAGTTCAGGGTTTCCGTATGACATAGGTTAACAGTTTCAGAATGATGTATATTAATCTTTATTGGGCTCTCGCCCTGTAAGAGGCAAATATTGAAGCATCGTAAAGCATCTTTGTGCCACCGCCTATGACGTACGGTATATAAAGAATACCAGAAGAGAGTGCAAGCCCAACCAGCGGTGAGCCAGGAAGTGAGCTTATGCTCCTGAATGTGTTAGTTACCGCATTCGCTGACACCCTTTCATTTTCGTCAAATATCTGCGCCATAAATGCCTGTCTGGTAGGAACGTCCATCTGTGATGTGCTCTGCCTTAGGAAGAGGAACGCCAGGCTTCCAGCAAGCGAGCCAGCAAATGGGATCAGAGCTAGAAAAACGCTCGATATCAGGTGAGTAAAGACCATGGTCCTCAGGTTGCCTATTCTCTCCGCTATGAACGATGCACCAAGTATTGAAAGGGCAGTTATGATGTTTACCACCATGAATATGGCTCCAAGATCCTTTAACGAAACATGATATGCAAGGTAGAACCAGTAGGACATTATGGACTGGGTTACAAATCCGCCCCCAAATGCATCCATTGAAAAAAGGAGTGAAAGCCTTTTCATGTCCTTCATGCCATTGGCGGTCATATGTCCCAAGCCTACAGATTTCTTTGAAGATTCAATGTTCTTCAAAGTTGTATATACCGAAAACAAAAATAACCCAACTAGCGCATATGCAAGGTAAACGCCCCTGAACGCCAATGTGGATTCCTTAAAGTACGCAGGCAGCGAAGACGCTAGCGCACCCGCCGAAGAAGCACCATAGCCTATCAGGTTGTAGATTCCGAAAATTCTGCTTCTCCTTGATTCCTGAACCATTGAAGGTATTACACCGGTCTCGATTGACTGAAATGGTCCAGCCTCGGTGCCTGTTGTGCTGATGTTTCCCAAAAAGAGCGCAATAAATATTGGC
>JBMFVR010000112.1:0-4555 GCA_049965895.1 Nitrososphaeria archaeon
GCACTGTGCTCTGGCTTACTTTCAGCATTATTGCCAACTCACTAACCGTATACATTTTCCCAGCCATAGCAATGATTATAAAGCACCTAATGCATAGTAATGCGTTAATTGATTAACATATTGTCTAACTGTTTATAAAGATTTAGTTAAGTTTATATATAGTGTCACCGGGCCCAAATTATGAACAGTACATGTTCCGCTTTAAGTAATCATATGAGGGGACATCCCAAAGTTTACAATGACCTTGACGAATTGAAAGCGAAAGAGAGCGTCAGGTTGTGGCTTTCAAAGCTCGCTTCAGGGGACAGCCAGGTGTCGGCCCTTTATTCATTTGCCAGATATCTGAGGTGGAGAAGGGCAAGGGGGCTTGAATCTGACCCTGACAAAATGATAAATGAATGCCTTGACGGCAACAACCGGACGCTGATTAAGCACCTGAATGAGGCGCTGGAGTATGCCAATGCCTACGAAGGGCGCAGGGAGACAGTCCTCAAGCAGTACAAGAGGATAAGGTCGTTCTATGCGCACAACCACATTGAACTGCCCCATGAAACACTGAGCATAAAGGTTGGTTCAAACGGGCTTTCAACCAGGGTAACGGCAAAGGACTACATTGAATATATGGCCCAGGTCCTGACAAAGGCAAAGCTCGGCATCAGGGACAGGGCTATAATCCTTACAATGTTCCAGAGCGGCATGGACGCTTCAACGCTTGCCCTGAGTTTCAACTACTACGGCTATCCGCAGCTTGCCGAAGCACTGGGCAGCGACCCCAACCAGTGGGAGGTGTCGATATGTCGAGCATGCCCAATCAAAATTAAGCTGGTGAGGCCCAAAAGGGAAACTGATTACTACACGTTCATTGACGTTGACGCCGTCAATGCCATAAGGGATTACCTTACACTCAAAAGGGGAACGCCGTCAATGCTTCCGGTTAAGCCCGGCGAAATGCCCAAGAGCGAGCCGCTGTTTCTCAACCAGTTTGGGCAGTCGATTACATCAAAGGCCATTTCAAGGATATTCCGTGATACCGGTGTCAGGGCCGGCGTGAACCGCAGGGACAAATCAATTAAGCTGCCAGAGTTCAAGGGGGCAAGCATAAAGTACCCGTTTCACAGTCATGAGGTAAGGGACACTTTGGTGACCACGGCAAAAAGGGTTGGGGCAGACATCATGGTTGCAAACTTTCTTATAGGGCATTCAATAGACCATTACGGCTATAATAAATCACCATGGGACGACCCAGATTATTACAGGCAGCAGTACATCAAGATAGCAAGGCCGTGGCTCAATCCGATCAGCGGTGCAGCGATTCAGGCCAGGGAAGAGGGCAAAAAGGAAGCCATGGGTGTGCTTGAACAGAAGATCAGTTCCCTTGAGAACCAGATTGAGAGCCTTTTAGATCGTCTAAAGTCCTCTTGATGTCCTGTACCTGTTTAAGCAGGTCCTCCAGGTCTGAGCGCTTGATTTTTACATACTCATCCTTGTTTTCCAATGTTCTCTCACCTCCATTTCTTTGCAGCTTTCAACACGCCGGTCACAAATGAACTATTGAAATGCCTTGCGTTCATCAGGTCCGGGTATAACCATTTGAACCGGTAGTATTCCCTTTCTAGCATCCTTACGGCAAATTGCTGGAAAGCCGGATCAGGGAAGTCATACTTCAGCTGTTCCATGAAAACAGACTTGATACTTTCAAGTCTCCTGTCCCGTTCATGCTCGACCAGATGTTTTATGTTCATAGAACCGTACTTGAATTTGAGCTGGTCGTAATCCGTTTGCGCTCCAAGTCCGCCATGTGGCTGCATTTCATAGACCGGCTCATGGTCTGAGCTGCTGGCCTCAAACCCAAAATTCCGTTGGTCGTCCACAAAGCCGCATGTGTGGCAAACACCATCATACAACGTTTCATGGAAACAGTTGGGGCATAACTTTGTTATGTCATGTTTAGATTTCAGACGTTCCCATGCTCTCGTGGTGGCAGTATAGGATTTCTTGATTTCCCTTGACGCTGCCACCAACGTTGCCGTTGGATGCCAGAACATATATATGAAAAGCGCACGCTGAACTGGACCCAGCGGCTCCTTTTCTGCCTTGATTTTTATGCTTAGGTTGCGTAATGTCATTGTCATGCCAGAGTCCTCCAGATATAGTCCGATGATATGCAGATATCAAACAGCTGCTGTTCAGCACCGGGTGAAAACTTCACTATAATGTTGTGTCCATAGACGAAATTGAGACCGCGCAAAATAAAGGTGCGCAAGGACTCAACATACATGTATGTTGGCGGGAGCTTGCATTCAAGCACTGATTTCCGCTGCCCGATTATGTAAAGTAAATTCAACGAATGGCTATCTTTGTAGTACTCTGCGCTTATAATTTTGACAACCATTTGTGTTCCAGCTGATTCTGTGGTCATATTTGCCCCACCTCATGCGTGTTAATGTGCGCCTTTGCCTGCTCTATGTCCAGGGTCTTAAAATCGCATATTTGGCATTTATAGACCTTGAACTCTGCACCTGCCCTTTGCCTTACCTGCACCAGAAAGTTCCTGAGCTGTTTTTCCTGGTTGTCGTCGCTTTGATCACTCTTATAGACTGACTGCACCATGCTGTTGGCCAGCAATTGGTCTAAGTCATCCATTGGTTTATCCATGGTTTGCTGGTCAGCTGGCTTGGGATCCTGGGCAATGGCATTGTCAGGGGTAATTGCACCGCCTTCTGGGGTGCGATTTGGTGCAATTGGTGCAATTAACTGTTTCATGTTCGGCTGTTCAATTGCACCGAAAACCACGTTTTGACATAGAACATATTTGCTAATCAAGCTATCAAGCTGAGCACCCGATATCGCACCGTCATAAACCGCACTTTCCGGTGCAATTAGACTGGCTCCTGCTGCCAACCACTTCATCAAACTTGCTTTTGCAATTGCACCAATCGCACCTAATCGCACCGGTGCAATTAAATCCGGTGTGTTATTGCTAAGGCTATACTGCAAGCTTCTGTGCTTTGGGTCTGTTGGATCTACCGTCATCCTTAGATAACCATATCTGGCAAGAATCGCAAGCAAGTGAGTTCTCAAACTGTAAGGTGATGAATACGAAAATAGCTTTAAATTATAAATTTCTTCTGCAGTTTTAGCACCATCCTTTAATACATCTTTTAAAATTTCAAACTCTTTCTCTTTTGATTGCGGTATATGAGAGATAATTTGCGCGGCAAATTTTGATATTATTTCATCGGCGTCATTCTTTGAAATGATAACTTTAACCCGCTCATTTTTAATTTTTAGCCTAAAATCTATGTGCAGTAGCGCTCTAATCTCGATTAATGAGAGCAGGTAATCAAAGGAGCGCATGTCTTCACCAAGCCGGGCTTCAAACCCCGCGGCCATATTGGTGGCAAAGAAATTGACAGTCAAATTTTTGTCTGGTATGAATTTATTTGAATTCATGAGATCGTAAATATATGGCGCTGAAATATCTCTTAATTTAGTTCTCAAGTACCTGATAAACGACGCTGCTTTTTGCATTTTTATTTCGAGTTCAATATTATCTTCAAATTTTGCGTGCTGTATTGCATTATACTTGATAACTGCATTAAATTTGATCGGGTTTGTATTTATTTCGACTTTAACGAACCTGCTACTTAACTGGTCTTCAGTAACCAACCCCAGCTTTGCCCTGTTCGCTTCATCCTCACTAAACACAACAAACACTGCAGGCCAGCCAACAAGTCGTATGTGTACAGTGGACATTCCGCCTAATGAGTTCTTATCTGTAAACATTATCTCGGTGTACGGCTTATCATGAGATAACAATGGCTTTAACTTGACAAATAATTCACTGCTTGGGGGTTCTGTGAAAACAATAATTTTATTCCATAAATTAATAATGCCTACTGCATTATTCATGATTTCATTTAACTCCTTTTTTTTAGCTTTCAACTCAGCAGCTATTAATTTGTCGCCTTTTGTTTTGGATGTTTCGAGCTGTGCAATTTCGTCCCTTAAATTTTTGATTTGTTCGGTTATATCGGCGTTGGTTTTTTTATCAACCCAACCTTCTATATGTTCATGGAAGAACGACGTTGGACTCGCAGAAGCAAGAATAATGACGTCTTCAGGTGGAAAAATCTTAAGTGTCTCTAAAAGGGTATAGCTGCCCCCCTCGCCCGTTTTCTTTTTTAAAATTTCGACATTTAATGGGTTGAGTGTATATGCGCTCAAAGCAGCATATATTATTTGCTCTACCGCTGGTTCCATAAGCACCACTCTTCGCAAAGGTTCAAGCAGCACCTGAAGCGGGTCCTCACCTGGCTTCAATGGACTTTGGGTTTCAGCAGCAGATGCAACTTCAGCGGCAAGCACAGAGAATAAGTTCACAGTCCTATTCATTAATTCGTTCATATCAGATTTCGGGGCATCTACAAACGCGGAACTATGTTGTAGGTCTTCTTGTAGTTTGTTTACACTTTCTTTCGTGGCTGTGTATGTATTTTCAAAGTTGGCAATTTTTACATGCACGCCGCTTTCATCTGCGTTTATCGCGCCGTAC
>JBMFVR010000113.1:0-4552 GCA_049965895.1 Nitrososphaeria archaeon
GGCCGGTGCAAGGTTCGTATTTGAGCTGCAAGAAATTTAGAAATAACTACACAATATAAAAAATGATTTGTTGCACATTATAAAAATCGCGCTATAATTACTAAGGCCTGCTTATGTAAAAATTCAGTATATAGTTGATATCCTCGCTAAATACTAATAATTTTAATTACCAAACAACGTTTTTAATAATTATACAACAAAGGATAAAAACAATAAACTTTTAAAGATGGTATTTAGAGGATTTAAACGGATTGGTAGATTTACAATTAGTGTTGTCGGATCCTAAAAGTAGGAAAGCAAAAAAGGTAGATATAAAAGGTAATATGTCTTCTGTCCTTATAGGCAGAAAAATAGGTGAAATTATAGATGGGGATGTATTGGGATTAGGAAAAATAAAGTTTAAAATAACTGGTGCAAGTGATAAGTCAGGGATTCCGCACAGGCAAGATATAGAAGGGCCAGTGAAGAAACAAATACTTTTAAATGAGGGTCCAGGATTTAATCCAGAACACAGGGGAGAAAGGCGCAAAAAACTTGTAAGAGGAAATACAATTGCAGAAGACACCTACCAAATTAACGCTGTAATAGTGGAAGGCACATTGGAGGTAGCACCCAATGCCTAGATTTAAAACCACCGCAGAGGCACTAAAAATCATTTCAAGTAAAGAGCAGATAAGAAACTTCGGCGTTATTGCTCACGTTGATCATGGAAAAACCACTACATCTGATTCTTTACTTGCTGCTGCAGGCATGTTAAGCCCTACGGTTGCGGGTCAGGCTTTGGCTTTAGATTACATGGAATTAGAACAGAAAAGGCAAATGACAATTAAAGCGGCAAATGTGACACTGAACTATGAATATGAAGGTAAATCGTATGTCTTTAATATGATAGACACGCCGGGGCACATAGACTTTACAGGAAAAGTTACAAGGTCATTGAGAGCACTGGATGGCGCAGTTGTAGTTGTAGATGCTGTTGAAGGAGTGATGACACAGACAGAAACTGTCCTTAGGCAGGCACTTGATGAAAGAGTAAGACCAGTGCTATATATCAATAAAATAGATCGTCTGATTAAAGAATTGAGGCTTTCATCAGAAAAAATGCAGGCTTGGCTAACAAACATAATAAACGATGTCAATCAGCTCATCAACATATATGCTGAACCAGAGTACAAGGACAAATTCAAGGTTAATATAGCAAATGACAGCGTTGCCTTTGGCAGTTCAAAGGATAGATGGGGATTTACTTTAAGTATGGCAAAGCGCGCAGGAATGGGGTTTAAAGAAGTATATGATTCATATACTGCAGGCCACTTGGACGAGCTTATAAATAAGTTTCCTTTGCATGAAGCGATTCTTTCTATGGTAATAAAGCACGTTCCTCCACCTCATGTAGCGCAACGTTACAGAATTCCAAAAATTTGGAAGGGTGACCCAAACAGTGAAGTTTACAAGGCTATGATAGAATGTGACGACAACGGTCCTACGGTAATGATGGTTACTAATGTAGTGGTTGATCCACAAGCAGGCCCTGTTGCTGTTGGCAGATTGTTCAGCGGAACAGTCAGGGATGGCGACTTGTTTTACCTGATAAATGCCAAAAGGCAAGAAAGGGTTCAAAGTGTAAGCATGTTTATGGGGCCATTTAGAGAGATCGTGGGATACTTGCCTGCTGGGAACGTCCCCGCCTTACTTGGGCTTCAGCATGCCGCATCAGGAGAAACACTATCAAGCATTAAAGATGTAGCGCCATTTGAAAGCATAAAGTATGTTAGTGAACCCGTTGTGACAATAGCCATCGAGCCCAAAAACCCAAGAGATCTGCCAAAATTGATTGAAATACTGCAAAATATGCACATCGAGGACCCGAACCTTGTTGTAACTATAAATCAGGAAACAGGAGAAACACTTTTGTCTGGCATGGGAGTGCTACATTTAGAAATAGCTACAACTCTTATACAGGATGCTGGTATTGAAATAATCACAAGTCAACCTCTGATTAATTACAGGGAAACAATTACAGCAAAAGCTGGTCCAGTAATGTCTAAAAGCCCCAACAAGCACAACAAAGTATTCATTAGAGTAGAGCCTTTGTCTGAAGATGTAATAAATCTGATTATAACGGGCCAGATTAATGAAAATATGGATCGCAAGCAGATAGCAAAAATTCTCAGGGATAGTGGATGGGATGCAGACGAAGCTAAGGGAGTAGTAGCTATAGATGAAAGAGGAAACGTTTTTGTAGACCAGACAAAAGGTGTGCAATTTTTACAGGAAAGCATGGACAGCCTTAGGTCCGGGTTTACTGATTCTATGACCAATGGCCCACTGGCTTATGAGTACGTCAGGGGAGCCAAGGTTATTTTGCACCATTTTGTGCCACATGAAGATCCTGCGCATAGAACTTATGCTCAGCTAATGCCAGCAGCTAGAAGAGCCATTTTAGGTTCCATGCTTTTAGCAAAACCTACACTTTTGGAACCAATACTTGCCATTGAGGTTAAAGGCGTTCAAGATATAATAGGCCCCGCAATCGGAGTAATAACAAGTAAACGCGGAAAAATTGTAAATATAACTCAAAAGGAAGTATTTACGGTGCTTCAGGGAGAAATTCCAGCATCAGAAACGTTTGATTTGTCAGAAGCCATGAGAGGCGCAACAGCAGGAAAGGCTGTATGGAACACTAGTTTTAAAGGGTGGGCGCCAGTACCAAGCAGCCTTCTTGGTCAGATCATAACATCCATCAGAAAAAGAAAGGGATTGCCACCAGAAGTGCCAAAGCCAGAGGAGTTTATTGACGAAGATTGAGCAATTTTTATGATTATACCTTTGTAAAAAACAGAAAAAGGGAACTTGTAAACTTACTGATAGGTTCAGCATTGGTGTGGGGCGTTGGCGCCAGCTGGTTAATTTTCTTAAGCCCAACCGGTTTTTTGATTAATAGCATACTGTTTCTTGCGGCATTTATCCTCCACGAATATGCCCATAAAATTACAGCAATAAGAAATGGGCTATATGCAGAATTTAAGCTTCAGAACATTTGGGCATTAATAACATTTATAAGCATTTTCTTACCATTTAAACTAATTGCGCCCGGTGCTACTGTTATATACGGTTATAGTGATGAGAATACGATGGGGAAAATAGCTCTTTGGGGGCCACTGACAAACATAATTATGGCTTTAGCAATATTTCCATTTACATTTATAAGTGGATTAAGTTTTCTGTGGGTGGCTATTTATTTTAATGCATTTATAGCAATTTTTAATTTGATACCTTTTTCAGTACTTGATGGGAAAAAAATATTAAGCTGGAATAAATCAATGTGGGGCCTTGCATTTTTAGCCTCTGCAGCTCTATTTGTTGCATCATTTATCCATATACCCTAATATGCAATTTTATACAACATTAATTTTAAATCACATATTTTTTATCACGATATCTTGAAAATGGTTGAACTCAAACGGTGCATTTTATCTAAATACGATGCATAAATTTGAAAATGTCTTCGTGTTGAGCCAGAACTTGAACGCCAAGTTCTTTGGCTTTTTTATTTAGTTCCGTTTGGAGGAGTTCTATATTTATTTTTTCAGGGTCCAACTCAGCTAAAGTTACCATTACAAATAAATCGTTCATTTGGGTTGACGAGAGATCTATTATATTTATTCCGTTATTGGCTAGAACGGAAGATATTCCGGCCACAATTCCAATCCTATCCTTTCCAATAACGGTAATAATGACTTTCTCACCCTTTGCCATGTTTTAAAGGTAAGAAATGCGGGCATTTTAAGTTATGTGTGTTTAAAACATCAAAGAATGAAAAATAATATAAAACAATTACGCAAAAGGTAAGTCTAATGTTTGTGTCGCATATGATCTAAATCTTGGGCTATGAGAGTAATATTTCAGTAAATCGTAATTTAGCTTATTAACATTGACTACCGGCCTCATAAATATTCTAGACCATGGATTAACGTTTTTGTTTATAATGAAATTTAAAACATTCAATGGCACCCCGGCCGTCCTGTTAATGTACAGTGCCTCTTCATGAGCCTGGCTCAGGCTTATATAAGGATCATAATAAGAATTATTTGTCTTAAAAAAAGCAATAGAATCAAAGTTAATGTATATAAGCATGGAACCCAGTGTTCTGTTATCAAAAATAAACGGTTCGCCGTTTGCCTGATAGGGCATTGTAAGCTGCCCTATGCCATATATCAACAGAGGATACCCCAAACCAAATATTAAGAACAGTATAAGAACTACCTTGAATTCATCAAAAAGTCTTTTAGTCGACAATTATGGCATCCAGCACTGAATGTTCTAAATCTACTATTATCTTTTTTGGCAAGTTTATATCCGATAGCAAAACACAAGCAGATTCAAAGCCCCTTATTTGTGACAGAGCATAAAGAACACCGCAATCCATTTCCGTGCATAAAAATTTAATTTCGCTATTTTTTTGAGTTTTTAATGACTCTACAGTTAAAGTTGGTCCTATTTTGTGTTTTATTTTATGTTTTGTAAGAGCATCATCAAGCCTAATTATCAG
>JBMFVR010000114.1:0-4395 GCA_049965895.1 Nitrososphaeria archaeon
AAGAGCTTATTATCATCTTTCTATCATTCTTCAAATTATGTATTAATAATTATTTATTGTATATAAAACCTTAACTCCGCAATAATTCGGCTATGCCGCAACAAACTCACTAGACTAAATGGTCAAATTTTCTTTTCAACGATATGTCAGAAATTATATGCAACATGCACGAGCTCTCTGACCCAACGGAGATAGAAGTACATCCCTAGTTTCCTGCCATTTTCTATTATGACTGTCAATATTATATGAAGGCTACAAGTATACCGATTCAGGTGAAAAGTGACCTGTATGCGGTAGCAAATTCTGAACAGGTGTAGCACAGTTGAGCTGACATAAAGCGCGCTTCAATCATCTGATACGCTTAATTAGATAACCCTACATAATAGTGCAATGAAACTCATAACCCATTATGCCTTTGCGGTCGGGCTGCTAGCCCTTGCCTTTCCTCATCAGCTTTTATTTGCCGTTCTGCTTGGCATTGCTGTCAACTTCATCATTGACCTCGGGCACGCGAGCGCAAACGGTTTGCCAAGGCGGTCCTATTTGACGCACTCCGTATTCACTGCTCCGCTGATAGGTTTCGCAGTTGGAGCCATAACGGCTTATTTGGGCCTTAGTGCGGGGATCAGCTTGAATTTAGCTGTAGTTTCGCTGATGGGTGTGCTCTCCGCGCTTGCACACCTCCTGCTTGATTCCATAACTGAAGGGGGCATATTCATATTCAGGAACAGGTTTGCGCTTGCGCACTTCAAATATAATAACGCTGTTTTGAACATCTTCTTCCTATTAATTGGAATTGGCATGTTCTTTCTGGGGTTATTTGAGGGAGTTTGAAGGCAAATCTCTAGATGGCTAGAAGAGTATGTGTGTTTCATAAGCTGACACCAAGCACAAAAAATAATCCATTCAGGCTATTTTCAGCAGGTAGATTCGCTTTCTCCGTCCAATCTTTTGAAGCACGGTGTATTTCCCGTATCTTGAAATCACCTTTTCAAATTCTTTATAATGATCAAGCCGCGTCTCCATGACTTCGTATCTGTGAGTTCTGTCACGCCACATTCCCTTGAATATCAAAACTGTTTTTTGGTTGATTATTCCAGCACTCTCAAGCTCTCTCTTCACAGCTTCCTCAAAGGAATTTTCCCTCTCTGCAACCTCTTTGCTCAATGCAACAGAACATCACGGGTTGGCTTAAAAGAGGATGACAGACATAGTTTCATGAAAAAACGTTCAGTATCGAGCGTTATTGCAGGAACCATGGTTATAGGGATCGCGCTGGCTTCAATCTTTTTGATTTACACCTCGTTCTTAGGAGGTATGTTCTGGGTTTCAAAATCAAATCAGCAATCACAGTACCTGCTTTACAAGTCCGAAGAGCTTTTGGTTCTTTCGTATTCTGGCTCGAACCTTACGGTTTTTAACTCATGGACTCACCCCTCGACGATCACAGCCCTGCTTGAAATCAATCCAAACGAACAGCTGACCAGCGTTCCAGAAAGCATCGAAATCATGCCTCACCAGAACTACACGTTCGTTGACCTCCTGCGCCACGGCTGGAAGTACGCTGTTCTCACGTTCTACGGGAATGAATTCTGGGCTCCGTTTGGAATGCAGAGCCCGGCAAACGAAATGCTCACACTCACCATGGCGGTGTATGGTGCTGGACAGACGTCTCCGGCCGTTGGAACTTACACCCTGCCCTACGGCACGGCAGTCAATATAAGCGCGACACCTAACTATCAGTTTCTTCACTGGCAAGGAACTGGCTATCGGTCATACTCCGGAACTTCAGCTTCTGCAAAGATATACATGTGGAGCAACATAACCGAAACCGCGTACTTTGGTTTTAAAATCACATTCAGTGCAGAGGGGTTAAGCTCAGATGCGCAGGGGAACGTTCTGGTTGCAAATGGAAATTCATACACGTATTCCCAGTTCCCCGTGACAGTCTTTGTGCCCTACGGCCAATCCCTCTCCTATGCATTCTATTCTCCTGTTCAAACTGCAACGAACGGAGAACGCTATGTGTGGTCTTCCACAAGCGGGCTCGATAATGTGCAGTCAGGCACATTCACGCCAGCACAGAGCGGGAACATAACAGGGGCCTATGAAAGGCAATACTTCCTTTTAACTAACGCAAACCCGCCCCCCGGTGGGTCCGTGAGCCCGTCCCCTGGCTGGTATAATGCGGGAACCCAGGTTCAGACCTCAGCTATCGCGAACCCCGGCTATCAGTTCTCCTCATGGAGCGGCTCTGGCCCTGGCTCTTACTCTGGAACAGGAAATCCGGCAAGCGTAGTCGTGAACGGGCCCGTTAACGAAACGGCAAACTTTAACGTTGAGGTCGGCGTTTATAACACGTACGGCGGCTCTGCAGTGGCTTCATACAATGGAAAAACCTACAGTTCAAACGCCACATTTTATGTTCCCTGCAATGCACAGGTCACGTTCAGTGCCACCGCGAACCCCGGCTATTTCTTCTCTGGGTGGTCTGGCACTTATTCTGGCTCCGGCAATCCGGTCACTTTAATTTCCCCTGCAAGTGAAACTGCAGAATTTGGCTACTACATCAACTTCAGCGTTTCCGGAATGAACTCAAGCGCCCAGGGGGCTGTCCTCACGATTGACGGCAACCCGTATTCATACCTTCAACTTCCAGCAATCGTTGCTGTTCCATACGGTCAATCGGTGAGCTACTCTTTCAGTTCACCTGTTCTTTCGTCAATTGCAGCTCTCAAGTATGCATGGGTTTCAACGGCTGGGCTCGATAACAGGCAGTCTGGAACATTTACGCCTGCGCGGACAGGTAGCGTAGTAGGGGTCTATCAGGTCCTGTACACCTACTACATCAACCAGTCTGGCATTCCTAAGAACGGCCCTGATTGGAGCGTGACCGTGAACGGGCAGACCTACACCGAACCTCCAACTTCAACTGTCACCGTAACGTCCACAACCAGCAAGCTTCAGTGGGCAGCATACAACGCTTCTGCAGCAAACGGCGCTCTCTACTATCCATCGCCGAACAGTGGTCCAGCATACCCAGGGACAACTGTAATAAAGTACCATCTTGCGTACATACCGGTCAACGGGACGTCATCCGAATAGATATGTACCATAAATAACACTTTTTGCTAATGCAATACAACTGATAAGGAATTCATGCTGCGGACGAACCCAAACTGGGGCATGGGAAGCTCACGCGTGAGAGAATGTCACTAATAATCAAATGCCGGAGCTGCCTGATACCGCAATCCACATGCCCCCGGGAATGTTGACGGTCATTTCACCTTCTGCCTCGGAAACTGGCCCGGGGGTATAATGCACGGACACAAAGAATCGAACAAGCCCGAATCCCGGATAGAATTTATCTTCGACGACAGCTCCAGCAGACAGCACAATGGCGCCCGCGGAATTTCCTATGATTATTCCCCTGAAACCACGGAGCCTGTCCTGCACATTTCTCTTTTTTAGTTCCTCATACAGCACTCCAGGGTCGCCGCCCGGAAGATAGACAACATCAACTGAGGCAAACTTCTCGCTCATCACACTATCCTGGTCATCCTTCTCTAGGAAAAGGACCTGAATGAATCCGCTGTCAGAGAAATACCTCCTGAATACGGACCTGTATTCCTGCTCCCTTTTGTCAGAGCCCGAGCTCCATGGTATGACCAAAATTTTCTTGGCGGTGGAAAGCTCGCCAACTTTTCTTATCAGGGGCTCATTTGTTCTTTTCTTTACGTCTTCGCCTCCTAGCAGTATTATGATTTGCCGGCTCATGGTCAGGTGATAAATGAAGTGATAAATAAACTGTGCCCAAACCGTTAAACGGGCATCTGCAGGTGATGTTTTTCGGGCCCTGGAACTAAACGGTTTTTAGCGGCGGATTATTTTCTCCCTTTAGATCAGCAAGCTGAGTATCGACTGCACAATCAAAAAGGCAAGCACGAGAACGAATGTGAGAGACACCCAGAATATCGAGGCCGTGCCTGCCTGCCCGAACCCCAGCAAATAAGATACCCCGAAACCCGGCAGGGAGTTATAGTAGCTGCTTACGGGCAAATTAAGGAAAATATCGGCCAGCATAAGTACAACCATTATGGCGGAAACGGCTGCCATGGGCAGTAGAACAATGCGCGATTTATCGATATGGCGAAAGGCAGAGAATATTATTATAAGTGCGAGGTAAACCAGCAGCACAAGCCAGTGGACGAATGCCGTTATCTGAAGCGCAGCGTCCCATATGACAAGTGCTCCCCCGCTTGCCACAACTATTATGTTAGCTGTAATGTTCGCATAATCCGGCAAACCCAGCCCGGCCCCGCTTTATTTCATTTCAAAACCATCGCTTTTAGCTGATCACAGTTACGCTTTTAAGTTTCTCTTCTCAATAATTAT
>JBMFVR010000115.1:0-4372 GCA_049965895.1 Nitrososphaeria archaeon
TTCTATGGCTTTAACCATGTAAGATCTGTTATCTATGGAAATCAGAACTGATGGCGGATCAACAGTAAGCGACATAAATCCAGTGACAGTTATTCCGACTGGTTTTACATCAAGCAAAGAAGACACAACAGATATACCAGTTGCCCACGTTGACATTGCATCCTTGAATTTTTGAGGATCCATGATGCAAGATACCTTGATCTTTTTAAAATCTTTTTGTCATTTGCAGTTCATTTTAAGTAAATTTGGAAAATCCGATGTTATATCGTCTATCCCTATCCTGCAGTACCTTTGTATTTCTTCAGATTCATTTACGGTCCATACACCAAGCTTCAAACCGTTATCATGAACTATTTTAACATCCTCAGGATATATCAAACCGTAGAATGCCTGTAACCATTCCGCATTTAGCTTCCTTGCAATTTCGATAAACCATACCGGTTTTCCGAAAATTATCAGTCCAAGTGCTATTTTGTCATTCAGCTCTCTTATATTTTTAAGCGAATCAAAATCAAACGATATGACCTGCACCCTGTCATTTAGTGAACGCTTGTTTATCTCCTCCAGCAGCATTTCTTCGATTCCAGGATAAACCTTTGAACTATGCTTTAGCTCAATCTTGTACATTATGCTATTACCAAATTCATCAAACACGTCACCTAGCAGCGGAACCCTTGTTCCCTTCCACTGAACGCCGAACCTAACTCCAGCATCAAGCTTGTTTATCTGTTCATACGTCATTTCGGAAATTTTCCCGTGGCCATCAGTTGTCCTGTCAACTGTATCGTCGTGCATCACTACCATTTTTCTGTCGTTGGATAGGTGGATATCAAGTTCGATTCCGTCAACACCATAACTTACTCCCAATCTGAATGCAGGAATAGTATTTTCCGGGGCAAGACCCCTGCTCCCCCTGTGCCCAAATAATAGCGGTCTCATGTGGTTCATTATGGTACTGTACTTAATATTATTTTCGCATGTTTGAAAAATCTTTATACAGGTTCCGTGCATGCATTGTCATGAGTTACAGTGATCTTTATACTATTGATTCCCCGAAAATTTCAACAGGAAAAAAGGATTCCCCGATATATGTTCTGGGAATCCCGTTTGATTTCACTAGCTCATTTAGGCCTGGTTCAAGGTTTGGCCCAGATTCAGTTCGGCAATCTTACTGGAATATAGAGATAGTTGACAGGCAGCTGGGTGTAAACGCTGAAAACATACCCATATATGATCTTGGCAACATAACACCGATAACTTCAGTGGATGGCATGATTGATATGGTTAGCAAAGTTGCTAGGGAAAATTTCATAGGTGGAAAGATTCTGGGTTCAATTGGCGGTGAACACCTTATCACACTTCCTATAGCTTCCCAGCTTGAAAATACTACTATTTTGATTTTTGATGCGCATTTTGACCTCAGGGATGAACTTTATGGTTTAAGGGTGAGCCATGCAACATTTTTTAGAAGATTACTAGAATCCAAGAAAATGAGCGCAGTCCATGTTGGGGCGCATGCTTACTTGGATGATGAACTGCATGCAGCTGAATCTCTTGGCGTAAATGTTGTAACACAAGAAACCCTAAGGAAAAAGGGGATGCTGGAGCACGTTCCAGAGGGTCAACTGTACGTTTCCGTAGATATGGACGTACTTGACCCTTCATGTGCGCCAGGTGTGGGAAATCCCGAACCAGGAGGGCTTTCCTACGAGGAACTATTTAATGCCATAAGGTCCCTCAAGGGCAGGAAGATAATTGGGTTTGATGTAAATGAAGTTAGCCCTCCATACGATCCATCAGGAATTACTTCAATTGCGGCTGCAAAGGTGTTTTCATTGCTAGTAATACTTTCATGGGTGGGTGTAAATGGCTGAAGAGTTAAGAAGAAAGAGTTCACCCACGGTAAGCAGAATAGCTGGGTCAATTGCAAAAGTGCTTCCGTATCCCAATCTTTTTTCTTATTTAGGGTTGGCTTTGGGCATATTTGCTGCTTTGATTTTAGCGCTTAGGCTTTATACCATAGGCGGAATTGTGCTGTTGCTTTCGGGGGCAATGGATGTGCTTGATGGGGCTGTTGCCAGGGCTTCAAACAAGGTTTCAGTGAGTGGAGCTTTTCTTGATTCGAATCTTGATAGGGTTGTTGAGATGTTTATTTACCTTGGAATAGGGATTAGCTATTATGCACTTTATGTACCAGCATTTTTGGCCTTTGGTTTTTCTATCATGGTAAGCTATTCTAGGGCAAGGCTTGAGGGGCTGTCAGGTGGAAACAGGCCCAAGGGCTTAGAAATCGGTGAAAGGGGAATACGGTTGTTGGTCTTGTGCGTTTTGCTGATTCTGGATTTACCTCTAATTGCGCTGGGAGTTGTCACAGCTCTTGCTCTGGTTACTTTTAGCGAAAGGATGATAATATATTCCAAATTTCTAAGGAGTGAAAAAAAGTGATTTCTCTAGCTTTGCACGGTAAGGGTTCATCCCCCGAAAAAATAAGATGGTTAACTGACCCTCTATCTCGGTTTGGTGATGTTATTGCTCCTCAGATCGACTATGAAGTTGATAAGGCGCTGGATATGGTGAGTGGCTTTAAGTTTGACCTGGTAGCCGGTCATTCTTGGGGTGGTACAGTTGCGTTGCTTGCGGCCGCAAAGCATGGCGTTCCGGTTATCGCAATTTCCGCGCCAGCTGACAGGATAATGCAGAGAATGCACCTATGCTCATTTCCTGATGGTACAGTGCAGAAGAAACTTTGCAGGGAGCAGGACAGTTACAGTGAAAGCTATCTAAGGTCAACTTCGCCAGTTAACTTTGCTGATAAAATAGAGAAAGCATTACTGGTGCACGGAACAAAAGACGAAATTGTACCAGTGACTCAGAGCAGAATGATGTGTACAAGAATAAAGGATTCTGGTAATAAGTGTACCCTATTGGAACTTTCAATGAAGCATACACCGCCAAAATCATTAGAAAAGCAATTATCTGAGGCAATAGTAGAGTGGATAAGAAATGATATTGGATAGTGAAGAACAGAATGGACTGAATGGTGAATACGGAGAAGGAGTGCAGAGCGCTTATAGAATACTTACCGCTGTGGGAAAGGCATTCGGTGCAGAACGGTTAATAGGCATTTCTTCTGCTCACATATCTGGTGTAAATTACCATAACATAGGAGATGCAGGACTGGAGCTGCTTGAGGACATGGCAAGGACTTCAAAATTTTCCGTTAAGACCACCATAAATCCGTGCGGAGCGCCGCTGGAAGGTGAATTTGGCATAGAATTTTCAAAGGAACTAGTAGATATGCAGCGAAGGATCGTAAACGCTTTTCGCAAAATGGGTGCTCAAGGATCATGTAACTGCGTTCCTTATGAAGGCGAAAATACCCCTGCACGGGGAGAACATGTAAGCTGGGCAGAAAGTAATGCAGTGGTTTATGGAAATTCTGTGGTGGGTCTGATGACAAACAGGGAAAGCGGTCTAAGTGCTCTTGCATCTGCCATTGTGGGCAAAACGCCATACTATGGGCTTCACATTGAAGAAAACAGAAAACCCCAAAAATTTGTTAATGTTACAGTTAAGCTTGAAGGGGGTCCTCATTTTGCAGCTCTGGGTTACTTTGTTGGAAAGAAGTACACTGAGGTTGTTGGAATAAGTGGTATAGATGAGGCTTCAAGGTTAGATTTGAAGTCGCTTTCAGCTTCAATAGGTACTTATGGTCCGATGGGCATGTTCAGCTTGAAAAAAGGTGATGGAGTTGAATTTGGAAAGAGGGAGCTTGAGGAATCACTTGCGCAGATAAGCAATTCGGAGGATGGAGATGTAATAGTTTTTGGTTGTCCATTCCTTTCAATAAATGAAATTGCTGAACTTGCGGTTAGCCTCAGAGGCAGGACCTTGATAAAACGTGCTTACGCTTTTACATACAGGAGTGCTTACAGTGAAGCAAGTTCAAAGGGCTATTTGGATGAGCTGAAAAGAGCAGGAATGGAACTTTTACCTGACGTTTGTCCTACACTTTCAAAAATCCCCGAACTTCTAGGCGTAAAGAGTGTTATAACAGATTCCGGAAAGGCATCATTTTATATGAAGGCGTCATCAAAAGTTGGAATAAAGATGATGAAGAGGAATGATATTGTGCAGTCATACTCAAGGAAAGCATGAACGCCTTTTAATTAACAATTTTAAACATCCTAGACCGTAGAAAGGAGGCATTTAACAGGAATGTCAAAGGTTTGGGGAAAGCTGTAAATCTCAGTCGCTTCCGCTGAGGAGTGGCTCACTTTCTTTTTCCTTTTTTTGTTCTGGTAAAATCACTTTTACATCATCATTTTTATATACTTCTATTATTATTTTTCCGTCTTTCTCATACGCATAA
>JBMFVR010000116.1:0-4367 GCA_049965895.1 Nitrososphaeria archaeon
CAACCAGATCAACTTTTAAAAAGAAAGCTTGCAAGAGTAAATGCAAGAGAGAATCATCTAGAAAAAATGCTAGATATGTTAAAGAATGGAGCGGGTGAATCAGAAATTACAGCTTTTGCTGTATCAAATGGCATATCAGGGATAGAGGAACAGGTAATAAATGTATGGAGAAGAAACGATATGAGTGAAGCTAACAAAGAGAAAATAATATTGTCATTACACTCGGAAAAACTTAGATTTTTTGATAAAATTTTTGTTTTTTCAAATAAAAGCAAGTCCAAAGCTTTAACAGAGATTCCTGGCTTTAAGAGGATGTATAAAAACATGCTTATAAAAGAAGGATATAGAAAGGCGGTTGAGTTACTTTCTTTGCTTGAAATACCTAGTCCAGATAAGGTTGTTAAAATGTACCCCCATGAATTATCTGGGGGTATGAGGCAACGAATTATGATTGCAATTGCGCTAGCAAATAACCCAGAACTAGTTATTATGGATGAACCCACGAGCGCTCTAGATGTCACGGTCCAAGCGCAAATACTTGAACTTATAAAAATCCTAAAAGGTAGGTTCAATACTTCATTTATAATAATTTCGCACGATCTATCTGTGCTTGCTGAAGTCTGCGATAGAATAGGCATTATGTATGCAGGGCGCATAGTAGAAATTTCGTCTAAAGAAGATGTATTTAAAAAACCCCTTCACCCTTATACTCAGATGTTAATTTCGGCTATACCGACCATAGAGACACATGACCTTAAAGGCATAGGTGGTTCTGTACCGGACATGAGAAATCCACCAAGCGGATGCATGTTTAATCCAAGGTGTCCTTATGTTATGGATGTATGCAAAACAAAAGAACCAAAAATGATAGACAAAGATGGGCATCAAGTTTCGTGCTTTCTTTATGGTGAAAATTCATGATTATAGCAGGAAGACATTTATCAAAATATTTCCCAATTAAAGGAGGCAGTTTATTTGGAAAACCATTGATGCTAAAGGCAGTAAATGATGTAAATATCGAAGTCAGTGAGGGAGAGATAGTAGGGGTGGTTGGTGAAAGCGGTTCAGGAAAAACCACTCTGGGGAGACTGTTGGTAGGACTTTTGACACCAACTGCCGGTCAAGTATTTTTTGATATACCTAATGATAAATTAGAAAAATATGACGAATATGTGGCTAATGGTGAAATAGAAAAATATAAAGAAATAGAAAAAGAATACTCAATTGTAAATAAAGTTGGTAATAAACTGAAATTTGTAAGAAAAAATATGAATATAGTATTTCAAGATCCTTACTCCTCACTGGATCCTCGATATAATGTTATTGATATAATAATGGAACCTTTAGCTGCTACCGGTCAATTAAGTTCAGATAAAAGATATGAAAGATGCATGGAACTATTAGATGAGGTGGGATTACCCAGAGACTTCGCCTACCGTTATCCTCATGAGCTTTCAGGGGGTCAGAGACAGAGGGTAGCTATAGCTAGAGGAATTGCAACCTTTCCAAAATTTCTGGTATTGGATGAACCCACAAGCGCTCTAGATGTATCAGTTCAAGCTCAAATTCTGTCACTTTTATTGGAAATAAGAGAAAAATACAAAATAGGCATGTTACTAATTACACATAATATAGCCGTTATCTCATATATGGCAGATAAGATAAATGTAATGTATGCCGGCAAAATAGTTGAAAATGGTCCAAAGGCCGATGTGATAATGCAACCTGATCATCCTTATACCAAGGCATTAATTTCGGCTGTACCTGGGAAATCTGTAAAATCGAATAGGATAATTTTGAAAGGTGATACACCAAATTTAATAAACCCACCTTCTGGGTGCAGTTTTCATCCCAGATGTCCAGCCGCTTTCGGAATTTGTGGATGGTCTATTGAAGAAGTGTTAGTTGATCTAAAATATTTAATTGAAAATAAGTATTCGGAAACTTTTGATGATAAAGCTTCAGTTAATATAGAAAATGGTAATATATTAGTTTTAAATGCAAACTTGGATAGTGTTAAAAGAGTTATTGAAAAAGAAAGGGAAAATATAAGAAGCCTTTCTGCAATTGACATTGTTGCAGAAAAAAATGCTAATATTGAAATTACGATTAAAAAATACAAGGTTCCGGCAATGGTTCATCATAAAAATAAGCTCGTCTCTTGCCTTTTGTTTGATTTAGATAACAAAAAATAAAACATTTAATTGTCATTATAAAATTAAAATTATGGAACTTTTTATTGGCACTTCTGGCTACTCGTATCAATGGAACGTAGGTAAATCCTTAGCTTGGTACATAAATCAGGGATTTAAAACAGTTGAAATAAATTCGACTTTTTACAGGTTCCCATTTGCTACTATGGTAAAGCGCTGGTCATCTGTTCCTGGGGATTTCTTCTTTTCTATAAAGGTAAACAGGTCACTCTCCCATTATAGCAAGCTTAAAAACATTGATCTATGGGAAAAATTCAGGTCAATTTTCAGATTAATGGACTCAAAAATAAAGTTCTGGTTAATACAGATGCCCCCGGGATATTCTGCTAACAAATCAAACCTGCAAGCTGTACTGGATTTTATTGGCATTTCAGGCGACAAGCGCCTTGTTTTTGAATTTAGGGATCCATCTTGGTGGAACACGGCGGAAAGGATAGTCGATGCTGGTGCAGTTTTCTGCTCCGTTGATGCACCGCTGCTTCCTAGTAAAATTATAAATTCTGGAGGAACTGCTTATGTGAGAGTTCATGGAAGAAATGAGTGGTATTCTTATAATTACACAAAAAATGAATTGGACATTATCGTTAAAAGTATAATCAATTCAGGGGCACATTCTGGCTTTGTTTATATAAATAATGATGTTGCAATGCTTGAAAATGCACTATACCTTTTAAGGAGGTATAAATAATAATACAATATGAGGTGTTTTGTTTCTGTAAACCTGGAGGAACTGACCGTGATAAATAAGGTAACCTATTTTCAAAGGGATCTGGCAGATAACGAAACTGGAATAAAACTTGTGTCACCTGTAAACCTTCATTATACTCTCAGATTTCTGGGTGATATAAACAATGAAAATATCAATCAAGTAATTCATCGTCTGGAAAAAATTACATATAATAGGTTCAGTATTGAGCTTAGGGGGGTAGGGGTATTTCCTGATAAAAGGATGATACGCGTAATTTGGATAGGCTCAGCATCAAAGGAACTTTCTGAATTGGCAAGGATGGTTAATACTGCACTTTCCGGGATAGGCAAGGATGAAGTAAATTTTTTGCCGCATTTAACAGTTGCTAGAGTTAATTACCTTAAGGACAGAGAAAGGTTACTACGTTATATTTCTTCCAATGAAGGCACAGTTTTTGGCAATTTTGCTGTTACTGCGTTTTATCTGATGGAAAGTGATCTTATGCCAGATGGCCCAAAGTACACTAAACTCAGAAAGTTCAGCCTGACCCAAGACGGTCAGTAATATTTTTATTGCCTATAGTTTGCTTATCATCCATGAAAGAAAAGGCCGCAATAGCGGCAAAATCATCTTTGAGCAACTCTGAGCTAAGTCCACTACTTTCAATGTTAACTGAGGAATTTGACTTGTTAAGCGCTCAGTCATTACCAAATGTAGAAGTTCTGGAAAATTGGAACCAGGTAATGAGGAGAGGAGTGGAAATTGCAATAAGCATTGGAGGCGATGGAACACTCCTTGGGCTTGCAAGATTTTTGCCTCAGGGAGTGCCCATTGTAGGAATAAATATGGGAGGAAGAGGGATCATAGCTGAAGTGGAGAGAAATGAAATGAGCGAGTTGCTTTCAGCCTACAGATATGGTAATTATTATATTGAAAGGAGGTTGAGACTGAAGGCTGAAATAGCCAGAAATGAAACGTTTAACGTTCTGAACGAGTTTTACTTTCAGAGGGCAAACTTCAACGTTACACCTTACTTTGAGGTGAATTCTTCAATTGGAATTAAATTTAGAAGTAGAATGGATGGGATAATAATATCCACCCCAACGGGCTCAACAGGCTATAATCTCAGCAACGGTGGACCCATTCTGATGGAAACGCTTGAGTCATTCATTATGAACCCAGTTATGCCAATTGACCGCATTCCCGTTACTGTAATTCCACCTGATGAACTCGCCATAAAATGTTCTGATTACTCTTATATGGTTGCCGACGGTCAAATAAAATATGAAATCCAACCAGGCGAGACAGTAAGAGTTTTCAGGGGAGATGATCTGCGACTTATAAAAATAAAGAAGGGAAATAGTCAATTTCTTAAAATGATCAAGCAATGATAAACGATAGTGATTTTAAATTAATAATGAAAATTATGGGTGGAAGCCTAGTTTCCATAAACCCGGACATATATG
>JBMFVR010000117.1:0-4363 GCA_049965895.1 Nitrososphaeria archaeon
GCCATCCTTAACTACTGGCTTATCTTCGTACATTCCTCCTGCAGCAATTACGTCATCCTTTATTCCCTGCCAGGAAGTCAGCTTTCTTCCTTTAACCAGGTTTGCAGATATTAGTATCTGAGGGCCATGACATATAGCTGCTATGGGCTTGGATTTTTCAGAAAACCTTTTTACTATATTTAAGGCTGATTTGCTCAGCCTTACCCTCTCTGGTCCTCTACCCCCAGGTAATATAAGTATGTCAAATTCATCTGGATTTACTTCATCAAATGCCAGATCAGCATTGAGCCAATATCCATGTTTAAAAGTGACCTGACCCTTTTTTGTAGAAGCAACGTGAACTTCTATACCTTCTTCCTGAAGCCTGTAGTAAGGATAAAGAACTTCTATATCCTCAGCTTCATTTTCTGTTAAAATAAGAGCTTTCATATTAATAATGAAACTAACTCATTTTATAAAGTTATCTTTATTTTATTTATAATATAATTTTAGGAAAATTTGCTCCGGGCGGGATTTGAACCCGCGATCTACGGCTCGAAAGGCCGTCATGCTTAACCGGTCTACACCACCGGAGCTCATCCAGCTATTTTTTATGGGTTTATATAAACTATATGTACAGAATTTTTCCATGGCTGTGTTCTCCATAGAGAGCAACATGTCTCAACAATATGCAGCTTGCCAGACAGAGTTTTATAAGATTAAAAGCATGGCTTCCCCATGGATCACATTCACGGGCTCACTTTTACCATAACTGACTGTCAAAAATTCAATCGTGTCTCCCGCATTAATTCAGCAATTTAATGCATCCAGTTTGTACTGCAATTATAATTTCATTTTTTTGCATCATTTCTGTTGACGCATTGAGAACTGGCAAACTATGATCTAGCTTGCTATTTGAATTTGTGCTAATTCTGCAGATTGGCTTTATTGAACAGGTTGCTGTGCAATTTCCGCCATGTGCACGATTTTCAATTAGGCTAAGTAGCGGTTCCTTTTCTGTAAAGCCTGCGTGGAATCTACCTATCAGGTTGGAGTAACATACAAAATGCCTAAATGTTTTTGATTAAAATAGGTTTCAATCATAAAGTTTTGGCGCAAGGGGTGTTTTTAACATAATCTGGCTGTATGGCAGAATGCATAATAATTCCAATAATCTGTTCGTTATGGTTTTCCACAGTTGCAAAACATTAAAGTTATATGTAAAAAACATCTAAACATTTTTTAGAAAAATGAATTTTCACATCTGAACGCATTGTGCTTCCCCAGTTCTTCTTACAGTTCCACTCAAATTCATGAATTAAATAAGGATGTCGCAGGAATCAAACGCTGTTTGCAAGTTGTTTTTTAAAAATTTGCTGCGGTTTTCGAATATAAATTGCCTAGATGTTGCCTTTATATAGCATAAAATTTATAAATAATTATCATGTTCGGATAATATGGCAGATCAATCAACAACAGTTGTGCCCGGATATGAGGCCAGAGCTACTACTGCTGCTGTTTTGGGTTATATGCTTGATGGAATGGATACACTGATACTTTCACTTACACTTTCTGCAATAGGATTAGCTTTCCTCCTTTCCTCGGCAGAAATGGGATTGATAGGTTTTGTGCTGACAGGGGGAATGGTCACAGGCGGTTACATTTTTGGCATACTTGCTGACAGCTATGGCAGGGTCAGGACATTCACGTATTCAATCCTGATATACTCTGTTTTCACTGCTCTAACAGCGGTTTCCATCAACTATCCAATGATACTTATTACCAGGTTTCTCAGCGGAGTTGGCACAGGTGCGGAGTACGGCATAGGCATGACGCTCATGTCAGAATCGTTCAGGGCAAAGTGGAGGGGAATGGGGTCCACCTTCGTGTCAATAGGTTGGACACTGGGCATAATCCTTGCCACCATAATCAGCCTATTCCTGATGCCGGTTTTCGGGTGGAGATCACTCTACCTTATAGGAATAACCCCTGCACTTCTTGCGTTTTATGTTCGTTACAAGCTACCAGAATCTCCCATGTGGAATGAAAGGGTGAAGAAGAAAAGGGAAAATCCAAATCCAGGAAACATTTTCAATCCAGAAGCACAGACATTTGCGCAGAAGGACGATGACGGTTTCTCGCTGGTTCAGATCTTCAAAAGGAAGTATCTCAGGTTCACTGCGGTGTTCCTTGTAATAGCCATAGTAGCAGAGATGGGTTACTGGGGTGTAATGATCTGGCTGCCCACAGCTCTTCAGGTTGAATACCATGTATCTTTTGTTCACACCATCTACATACTCCTTGGCACTGACCTGATGGTCATAGCTGGAATGCTCGTTTTCGGTTTAATTTCCGACATTATAGGAAGAAGAGTTGCCATAAGCCTGGGCTTCATAGGAATAACCTTTGCGGCGCTCATGTTTGCCCTGGCCAGGTCATCAACACAGGCCATGTACGCATCATTTGCCATGGGCTTCTTCATAAACAGCTACTTCACAATTTTCGGCGCACTATTCTCTGAACCCTTCCCAACAGCAGCGCGTTCAACTGCGGTTAATTTCATATTTAATACCGGAAGGGGGTTCGGTGGCATAGCGCCCCTACTGATAGGAATATTTTCGCCAGTTTTCAAGATATCCGGCGTAATAGGCATGTTTGCATCGCTGTTCATAATAGCCGCGGTTGTGATATGGGCAATCCCTGAGACTAGGGGCGCAATTCTAAAGTGAAATTCTCGCTGCATTATACGCTTCAGTCTGAGGGTAATTGGGTTGGTGAGTACAGGGACTTTCTCAAGCAGTCAGCCCTTGCAGAGAAGTTAAACTTTTCTGCGATATATGTCGGTGAGCATCACTTTTCTCCTGACGGCTGGAGTCCATCGCCATTTCTTCCCCTTTCAGCAGCTGCGACTGTGACCTCAAGGATCAGGCTAGGAACTGACATTGTGGTTTTACCGCTTCACAACCCGTTTGATGTTGCAGAACAGGTTAGTGTGCTTGACGTGATAAGCAACGGCAGATCAATACTTGGGGTGGGACTAGGGTACAGGAAGGAGGAGTATGCCGCGTTTGAAAGGGATATAGGGAGCAGGGCAAGGATTTACGAAACCAACCTTAAGTCCGTGAAGTCGCTGCTAGCCGGTCATGATGTTCAGGCCGGTGAATTTCGCCTTTCGATCTACCCAAGGCCAGTTCAGAAACCAAGACCACCTGTATGGATAGCCGCAAAGAGTGAGGAGGCAGTGGTTCGTGCCGCTCACAGGGGCGATGCGTGGATCATGGATCCGGTCACCGACATAAATGTGCTGGAGGCCAGAATGAAAATTTACAGAAAAGAACTCGAGAAGATCGGCAAAAGAGTTGTTGATTTTCCGTTAAGAAGGGAAGTCTTCATATCTGACGATGAAGAAGAGCTGAAAAAGGCATCTGAGCTGATGCTTGAATCGTACAGGCAGGACTACTATAGCTGGGGGCACCTGCAGGACAGAAATGGAAGAGAGATAAACCCAAATAAAGTAGATTATTCAAGCATAAGGGACGAGGTGCTTGACAGGATGATAGTCTGCAGGCCAGAGTGCGCTGTTGAAAAGATAGAAACTTACAGAAAGAGGCTTGGCGCAACCGAACTCATGATAAAGATGAGCTTTCCAGGAATAACCCATGAAATGAGGATTAATGCGATCAGAACGATTGCGGAGAAGATAATGCCATATTTTGTTTAACAGATGAATATGCTGAATCAGCCCATCACTTCTTTAAGAAGCGCCATCCTTATGTAGACACCGTTCCTGGCCTGCTCAAAGTACTTTGCTTCCTTCATGCCGTCAACGTCCACTGTAAGCTCATCAACCCTAGGGAGCGGGTGCATTATTATTGGCCTCCTTCTGAATTTTTCCAGGAAGCCCTTGCTTATGACATAGCTCCCCTTCAGCCTTTCGTATTCACTCAGGTCAGTGAACCTTTCTTTCTGTATTCTTGTCACATATAGCACATCAAGTTCTTCAATTACATCATCCACCCTCTCAGCCTTGCTGTGTTTTGTTCTTTTGAGCCCCAATATAACTTCGGGCCTGACCTGCAGCTCGTCCGGTGCAATGTATGTTATGCTGTTGCCGTCAAACTTATCAAGCATATAAGACAGGCTGCTCACGGTTCTCCCGTGCTTGAGGTCGCCCATTATTCCCACTTTTATGTTGTTCAGCCTCCCGATTTCCCTCCTGATAGTGTAAACATCAGTAAGCGCCTGAGTTGGATGCTCGTTTGCTCCATCACCTGCATTTATGACCGGCGCCCTAGCAATTTCGGCAGCCCTTTTTGCGTTTCCGGGAATACTCTGCCTTAGCACAATCACATCTGGCCCATAACCATCAACCATGGTCACGGTG
>JBMFVR010000118.1:0-4252 GCA_049965895.1 Nitrososphaeria archaeon
CACACAGTTGAATAACATCAAAATATTTCAACGTCCTTCTTGGTCATTTACCTGAATGGCATATTAACCTGCCTACCAGCGTGGTCATACTGTAAACAAACTTGGCCACACGCCCTTTGTCAAGGGCCATGCTTTTAGCCGGCCTGCCATATTGCCTTATGCCCTTCCTGTTCTGATCATTGCCCTTTCAAGTTTCCTGTATCCGCTATCAGCCCTTTCCTGATAGTTGTGGTTTTATTTCCCTAAAGCAAAATAGCGCATCATACCCTACTATATGATCGCCCTGGCCGGGATTTGAACCCGGGTCACGGCGGTGACAGCGCCGCATACTGGGCCTCTATACTACCAGGGCTCAGTACCCTTATGCCATACAGTAGTTTTAAGCATTTCTGTTATGCTGAAGTTTAGGGCAAAAGCTTATTTAATGCATCAATTGATGGATTACGTTAGGAATTGGTTGATAATAACATAGAGGGTCTCATCAATGAAGTAATGAGTAAAGCTGATAAGAGGAAGTTTGTTCAATCTGTGGAACTGCTGGTCAGGTTTGATCCGAACAGAACCAAGCAGACAACGTTTAACGAACTTATCTATGTGCCCCACCAGATCCAGAACCCATCTAGGATAATGGTAATTGCTAGCGGTGAAATGGCACTTGAAGCCAAGAAAATAAACGCGCAGATACTCTCTCCTGAGGAACTTGACAGGCTGGCCACCAATAAGAGAGAAGCAAAGAAGATGGCCAGGAGGGTTTATGCCTTTGTTTCCGAATCATCCATGATGCAGAAGGTTGGTAAGAATCTTGGTCCAATCCTGGCGCCCAGAGGCAAGATGCCAGTGGCAGTGCCAGGCCCACAGGCTTTAACATCAATATATTCTAGGGTGCTTGCGAGCACAAGGATAAGGGGCAAGAACCAGCTGGGAGTGATAGCCAAGGTTGGAAAGGAAGGGATGGATGCTAAGAGCATAGCAGAAAATGCCAGAGCGGTAATAGATTACCTTGAGAAAAAGCTACCTCCAAAGAGCATAAGCAGGATAGGGTTCAAGCTTACAATGAGTCATCCCGTAAAGAAAAGGTATGAAGAGGTGAGCTGATTTGCAGGTTCAGGAAAAGAAGGTTTACCCGCAGAAAAAAGCGGTGATGATGGAGCGACTTAAGAAACTGCTTTCCGGATACAGCTATGTTGCAGTCATAAACCTTCACAAGGTAAGATCAAACCAAATAGGACAGCTCAGGAAAAAGCTTTCTGATAAGGCTGTATTTATGGGAATAAAGAACAGGGTGGCTATCAAGGCAATGCAGGGAAGTGATGTATTAAAGCTGGCGGATTATATAAAGGGTCAATCACTGTTGCTCTTCTTCAATATGGATCCATTTGAACTCAACACGATGCTTGAAAAGAACAAGGTGATGCTTGCAGCAAAGGCCGGCGATGTGGCTACTCAGGACATAGTTGTTCCGGCCGGAAACACCGGCCTTCAGGCAGGTCCGATACTCAGCGATTTCAGGGAACTCAAAATAGCTACAAGAATAGAAACCGGAAGTGTGTTCATAAACAAGGACACGGTGGTTGCTAGGAAGGGGGAAGTAATAAGCGGTAAGCTCGCTTCACTTCTTTCAAAGCTGGGCATAAAGCCAATAGAATCGGGGATCTTGATCAGTGCAGTGTACTACAATGGCATGGTGCTCAAGGGGGAAGATCTGAAAATAGATCTGGATGAGGTTAGAAGTGATCTGGTTAAGGTGCATTCTGAGGCATTCACACTTGCATATGAAATCGAATATCCAGATATGGAAGTTATTCCTGCAATAATTGCAGACCGCTACCTTAAGGCCAGAAGGCTTTCAGTAGAATCCGGGTACATAACAGAGGAAGACATAAATGAAATACTTGCAGATAGAGAAATAAAGGCTTCAAAGTTAAGGCAGCTTGTACAGTAGCATCCATTATTTTTAATCAATAGGCACTTTTTTAAAAAATGAAATGTAAAATCAAAAGGTTTATATTTTTCAGATTTCATAATTAAATTTACAGCATGAATACAACCGTAGATGAAAGTGTTAAAAAGAAGAAACGCCTATCAATAGACAAAGGTCAGCTTTCTGCTGCACTCATTGCCTTCAGCATACTCCTGATAATTACACCCTTCGGACTTGGAAGAATAATAACTAATCCTTCAATGTTCATAGGGGCCATATCAGCAGTAAACATATTTTATGGGCTAGTATTTCTGGCCGGGGGAATAGCGGTTTACTTTGTAAGCGCGGGTGGGGAAGAAGAATGATCAGCAAAAATTCACTTCTTAAGATGCTGCTTGCCTTTGGTGCAGGCGGATTTGTTGGTCTGTTTTTATATAACAGGCTTGCCAGCGCGCCACAGGCAGGAACTGTCAGGTTAAGGAGGCAGAAACTTCCTCAAAGCTACATAGCTGCACTTGTGCCACTTGCAGCTGCCCTGAACCTTGTGGGTGGATATATAGTTAGCATTACAAGAGTGCCTATATTTCTGGATATGATGGGCACCGCAGTAACTGCATTTACAATAGGCCCATGGTGGGCTGCTATAACAGGAATCATAACAAATATAGGAGAATCAATAATTATTTCACCAATATATCTTCCATTTGCAGTGGTGAACGTTGCAGGTGGATTGCTGTGGGGGTATGGTGCAAAATGGGGCATGGCAAAGAGCTTTGTCAGGCTACTCATTTTGGGTATAGCTGTAGCAATCCTTTCAAGTCTTATATCTGTTCCAATAATAACTTTCGTGTTTGGGGGCGCAACTGGTGTGCCCAATGATGTAATAACCGCTGCACTTCTCGCATCAGGTAAGTCGCTGCTGAGTTCAGTCTTTATATCAAACATAATAGCTAGCCTTTCAGATAAAATAATCTCCACATTTATAGCTGTAGCAATTGTTGCAGCATTGCCTCCTGTGTTGAAGAGTAACATAGAGCTTGCACAGTACAGAGGAATGAAGCTAGTAGCATATGCATTGATAGGGATCATAATAGGGCTAATAATAATGATAGCTATCATGTATGGCGTTTTTCACTAAATAATAAATTTTTATATTTATTTAAAAAGTAGTTTTTATATTTATTAAATTTAGAAGATGTTAAGCTCTGTACCTGGAGATTGCAACAACCACCGACACAAAGAATCCTATAAGAGAAATGTATGCTATCAAACCTCCAATCCAGGGTGTAACAGTCCATGTGTTTATTATATTAAAGAATCCGTGAATGTATGAATAATAGGTTGCAACAGCAGCAACTGCTACTCCACCTATGGATATCACAATATCTATGTTGTTCACTTTGACCTTTCTGAAGCTGGTCTTTTTTCCTGAAGACCCCATACCTCTGACCTCTAGGCTCATTGCAAGAACCTGTGCCCTTTCCCACGCACCCACAAAGAGCGGTACCAAATTTGGTAGTATTGCCCTGAAGCCGCTTAGCTTTAGGCCCCTAGATTGCTGGGCTTCAGTTATCGTCTGGGATTCCATTAGCAGTATGGGAACAAACTGTAACATTGTGATTACCATGAATCCAAAGATGTAGGGAAAACCTATCTTCCTGAGGCTAGTGAAAAGGTCACCGGGATTGATTGTCACTATGAGCAGTATGACCCATATGATGACGAGTATTATTCTGCCAGAAAGCTCTAGTCCATAATAGAGCCCATTATAGTATATGGTTGAGAACATAAAATGAAACGGTCTTGGGTGTGATACTATTGGGAAGAATGCCTGAAAAAATATCATGGCGAATATTGCTGGCATTATCAGGATGAGCGGATTCACCACCGATGCCAGGTACTTCTTTCCTAGCGCAGCAGCGAACACAAGCCCCACAAGGCTGAGGGCATATGAAACCACGGGGTTAAAAAAAATGAAACCAATGTAAAATATGATTATAGCCAGCGTGAGCTTTGTGAGTGGATAGAGCCTGTGCAACCATGTATTGCCGGGAATGTAAAATACAAGCTTCAATTTGATTTTTTCACCATCCTGTTTATCGCAATCACTTCCTCATCCACCGTTCTTGAAGGACCCCCGTGTGTGGGGTAAAGCTCCTGCAGTCGAACGCCTATCTGCACGATCTGAGGTGGGGATAATGATGCAACTTCCATGGTTTTTTTATCAACAAATATTTCAAGCGGTGTTCCCTCCTTAATGACCTCTCCATTTGCCATTACAACTACGCTATCTGCACTTTCAAGCACAAACCTCATATCGTGGGTTATGAT
>JBMFVR010000119.1:0-4247 GCA_049965895.1 Nitrososphaeria archaeon
GGGCATGTAATAATTTCCAGATAAGAGAGTGATCCGCTAAAAGCGATGGCTTTATAATTCAGTAAAAGCCGTCACAAGTTAAAACGCCATAGCTGTTAGGAATATGTACATAAATGCCGCTGATCTTGCATTTATAAAAACACCTAAAATTCTTAAAATTCGTATAACATAATGAGCCAAAGTACTTTACCTCAATCAATAAATAGCAAGATCCTAGATATGCGATCAGATCCATGGAATTTAGATTATAATAGGCATGAGCAGAAAATTATGGAACTGGATTCTAGCGTGTTGCTGCAGTTGTGCTGCTACCAGTAACAGTTATAATGAGCAATAAGATCAGAAATCAAAGCATTAAAGTGCATTATTAATCTTTGGTTACTATTGCTAATATGATGTATCTAAATCTTTTTAAAAGGACTAATGGTGGCTTAAATACCCAATTAAAAATACCGTGGTAGTTCAAAACCATAAAAAGATTATAAAAACTGATTTATATTTAACTGTTGGTCTCCAAAAGCTTGTGCACTGAACCCCTCTTTTCGGAGCTCCTGCGCGAACTCTCTATCAAATCCATAAACGGTTATGACCGTTTCAGGATTCACCTTTTTTATAAAATTTATAAGTTCATTGTGGTCAGCATGATCACTTAACGGCAATGAAGTTTTTCTGTATTTTATCGCCCACCCGGTAAAAGAGATGCTGACTGATGCGCTTTTAACCTTCTGCCCCATGGGTGCGACATAGAGGTATGGGCCTTCCGGAAGTTCTATGGGGGTGTCAATTACAATATCTGGTTCAGGTATCATTACTCCATGCTTCCTGTATATTCTATTGATGGTCTCTATTTTTCTTTGAAATATAAGAGGTCTCCATGTCTTAAAAAAGTAGCTGATCAGCTGGGCCTTTCCGAGAGTGTATCCATGTAGAGATACTCCAAGACCCCTATCATATGCATCACTTATCATATTCATCGCTGTTTTTACAACTGTAGCAATGGATGGAAACGTGTACTCCTTCTTTCCGTATGTGCTTTCAATTATCAGCGTCTTTACACCTTCTGGTTCAAGTTTTCCAAGAAATCCGCGGGGCCTTCCGGCAAAGTCGCCAGTATACATTATTTCATTTTTACCGAAAATGATGGCCCTTGAACCCAATATATGCCCTGAATCAACAAGTTTAATGTTTTCATATTTATCGGTAAATGCGCATATTTTTGACCCCCTAGCCACTGCGAGCTCAATCGTTTCGTTAGATGCCAGAACAGGTGCCGATGGTCTCTTCAGCAGATGATCAAAGTGAGCATGAGAAACAAATATCAAATCGGCGTTAACAGGAGTTACAGGATCCAGCGCTATGAGCTTGCCGTTAGATTTAACTAGCAAGTTTTGACCTGAAAAGGTTACCCCATAGGGAAGCATCTAAAAATACCTTAGAACCTTAAATATATCTGAAACCTCAACCTTCATGCCAACTATTCTTGAATTTCCTTTAATGTATCTAAGCGTTGAAAACATTAATCCCAAATTTTCAAAAAAACCTCCTGTCCTTTTCATTTTGTTCATAATCAGTTTATATGCTGCATCATATGGCTTAAAGACTTTCTTCAGCTTTACACTATAAGACCAGTAATCAAAGTCACTATCATACAGTGTTTTTGCAGAAATCATGCTTGGGAGTATTCCTTCCCCAACCAACGGAAACACTGTTCCAACTGATTCACCTATCCCCACAGCATTCATATGATAATGAGGTAGAGCCATTGTAGGTGGAATTAATCTGATTGCCTTACCCCTTCTAGATCCTTGCACTATCTCACCGTTTGTTCTACTTATGAAATTCATCACTCTCTTTTCATGATCAGGTACCGCATTCCCAGCTCCGACGAAGGCCTTCTTATCTCCCAACGGGAAAAACCACAGGTAACCACCATAATTTTCAAATGGTGTTATATAAAAGTCATCATAAGGCATATCATTGTACTTTACTATATACTGTACGGTTGGCAAAAGGAAGTCGTTCTTGATTGGTCCAAGTAGCCTCCTATAAACACCAGTTGCATCAACCGCCACCTTGTACCTAGATTCTAGGTAGCCACTATACACTCTTTTGCCATAGTGCACTTTAAGTCCCTTGGTTAAATCCTTCATAAGCCTTGGCTTGTCAAAGGTCGCAAGACCGTCAAGCCAGAATCTGAGGGTTTTACCTCCAAATTCCAGATAAAGCCTTTTACCTTGAAAAAGGATATAATCATTTATGTTTATTCCTACTTCCTTAAGTAGATCATTCATCCCATATGAGCCGGTACCCCATGCACATACAGATGTAAACGTCTCCTCCTGTTGCATTTCGTAAATTTCGGCCTTTTCACCTAATAATGAAGCAAGATATGCCCCAGCTGGGCCCATTCCTGCTATTGCTATGTTGCTCAATATAGTATTGAAATTTACAATTATTTATAAATTTGTTCATAAAAAAATGAAGTCGTTGAACAGTACAAAATATAAAAGTGGCAGATTGTAATCACTTTTTAAACTGCGATGTATTTAAATATGCACCAACTAAAAACTATGTGACATTAGAACCCTATGGCTGACATAAAACATTATTTCCATGTTGACCAGCGGGCCCGTAGCGCAGCATGGATAGCGTGGCAGCCTCCTAAGCTGTAGGTCGTGGGTTCAAATCCCACCGGGCCCGTTAATTTTATATGCGGTATTGATAGATCATAAATCCTTTAAAATTGACATTGCAATGACCTACAATTTAGGTTTTCAAGGAGATCATATTCTATCAGGCTTAACCGTTTCAAGGATTCTTCTATAACCTGATAATGATATATTATCTGTTTAATGCCAGGTCATTTATGTGCACATAAGCGACAGTCCCTATCAGCAACGTTTAAACAAGCAGATTTACCGATTATTTTCCTTTAACTTTTTATTTATCAAGATATTGAACAAAAAGGTGTTGCAATTATATTTATATATTATAATTTTAAAATATGAGCGATGAGTGGTAAAAAGTGGCATGGTGTTGAAAGATCAAAATATGAATGGTTTCCTATTATAAATTATGAATTATGTACAGGGTGCGGTATGTGTCTCCTGACCTGCGGCAACAGCGTATTCGCATGGTCAACCGACAATAACACGCCTGTCACTGCCAATCCAAGCAACTGCGTCCTTGGCTGCACAACATGCGGTAAGCTCTGCCCTGAAGACGCAATAACATTCCAAGAAGATCCGAAAGAATTTATCGAAAAACTGATACGTGAAAACAAAGTATTTCCGGAAGTCAAGAGAGAGCTTGATGCCCGTCTTAAGGCACACCCAGACCATATAATTAGGGAGGAAGTGGAAGTTGCAAGAAAATAACTTCGCCATGTGGCATGGCATAAACAGGAGCAGCATCGAATGGCATCCAGTTGTAGACGAAAAAAGGTGCGTCGGGTGCGGTCTGTGCGTCGTCACCTGCTCAGAGAAAAGAAACGTGTTCGGATATAACCTTGAGAGCAAAAAAGCCGTAGTTCTTTACCCTGAAAACTGCATGGTTGGATGCGACAACTGCAGAGTTGCGTGTCTGTGGAACGCCATTTCCTTCCCAGATAGCTCCCAGCTTAGACAACTTGCAGATTACCTCACTAGTTCCGGAAAAATTTCTGAGGAACTTAAACAAAAAATCAATGCTGGCCATTAAATGTAGTAGAGCTGAATGCTAACCCATTGACTCTGCACTCGTTTGTATATTTAAAATATTTTTTATCAGTGGTATGAATTCCTCTTTTATTGAAAAGTAAGTATATTTCGCTTGTTCCCTTCTTTTGAGCAAGCCACTATAGTAAAGCCTTTGAAGATTAAGTGTTATAGTCGGCTGTGGAAGGTTTATGGAAATCTCAAGCTCACAGGCGCAAAGTTCGCCGTTTTCTATCAAAGCTTCAAGTATTGCTAGGCGTATTTTATTTGAAAGCGCCTTCATTATGAATTCTATACCTTCAAAGTCAGCTACATTGATTGGTTTGATCTTTTTTACGGTGCAACTATCAACCATACATATTTCTATTTAAAAACATAATTTTAATCTTTTTATAATTATAATTTAGAAACTTTTTAGTTTAGCAATATATTATTGAATATTAATTTAATAATTTATGGAGAAATATTTTGGTACATTATAGGGATTTTCTAAATATTAAACTGCATGAAACGGCAATTTAGCTAAAATATTTTTATCAAATGATTAACGAC
>JBMFVR010000120.1:0-4245 GCA_049965895.1 Nitrososphaeria archaeon
GTTTTATAGTTGAATGGGCAAAAGAGCTTGAAAGAAGTGGCCTATCAAGAAGCGCATCATTTTTAATCCCAAAGTTTACAAGGAAAAGACAATTATGGTTTTTAAGAATTAACGTTCTGGGCATGGACCTAGCTTCTGAAGATAATATATTAAATCAAGTCTATATGGCAATAGCCGGTGAAGTATCGATTTTTATAATGAATGCTGAAAAGAAGGGTGCCGATATTAAAACAATAATTGCAGGTGCTGGAGGCGCATTAAACGGGGAATTGAACCAGCTAAAATCTGACATGTCTGGTAAAAAAGTGATAGTTCCTGAAATAGTTGATACCTCTGCTCTGGGATCAACAATTATAGCGCTTATCAACGCAGGTAAATTTACCAGCATCACAGATGCCTCAAATGAAATATTTAGAATCAAACAACAATATATGCCAACAAATAACCAAAAAGAATTTCTTAAAAAATATTTGTCGGTTAAGTTTGCTCATTAATAAATAAAGGTTCAAGCTCTTTTTGCGGGATTGCATTTATTTCATCTGTATCCCTAAATTCAGAGCCAGCAATTTCTGCAAGTTGTAGGGCTATCGCGTGTGAAAAGGCAGGCGTTCCTGTAACGCCAGGCTCATAATATTGTAATATATGTAACGTCCTTGCCGTCTTCAAAATAGTTGATGGGTTTAGAATCCCCTCAGGGCCTATTATAATACTCCTTTTGCCTGCTTTCCTACTATCACCCAATTCTTTCAATTTTGGAAGATATTCCTTGGCTTTATCAATAATAAAACGTTTTGAAATCATAGAAGTTCCTGCACCATAAACTAGCTTTAGAAACTCCATGTCAAAGATAAGCTTAATTTTTGGACTGATTGGCCTACTTAATAAATGTAATATTGAAGCCATTGAACTACCGTATGACCTATAGTATGGTTGGTTAACCATGAACGGCTTGGGTCCTATTTCCCTTGTCCCATCATAGATTACGCTAAGGTAAGGATTTAAGAAGGGAAACTTATCGTTACCCTTAGAAATAACGAAAATATGATGATTAAAAATGGGCTCAACTTTCCAGTAATAGCTTCCTATATATATATCTGCCAACTTTTTGGCTACCCCCATCGAATGAACCAATTTTAGTGCTGCAGGGCCCGTCGCGTTTAGCATTACAGAACTGCTTATGTTAATACCTTCAGCTTCGACAATCACCTTATCACCCTTTTCACTTATTTTTTTGGCCATGTTACCATTAATGAACCTGACGCCTTTAGATCTTTCAGCCATCATTCTGATAAGTTGACCATAATCGGCTGTTGCATCATCATAAAGCATCAGTCCAGCTTTAGCCTTTATATTAGGTTCAATTTGCTTTAGCTCATTTTGGTCAATGATTTTTACTCTATCGGAATTGCAGTACTCAGTGTTCCATTTCATATGTTTCTCAATTACAGGCAACATTTTCTCTTCAAGAACTATTTCAATTGTCCCCACATTAATGAGTGCATCTTTTTGTGAAAAATTCCTCCAGAATTTTCTTGACGAACACACGGCGTGGCCAAAAACCTTTTGCAAACTGTTTGGATCATAAAAAATTGGAGATTGAAGCATAGAGCTGCTCATTCCAGAGGTGCCGGAGCCTACTTTATCGTTTTCATCTAAAACAATTATACTGAGGTTTGTTAACTTTGATAACCAGTAGGCAGTGCCAACTCCAAGAGCGCCTCCCCCAACAATTAATACATCAGTGCTTATACTCATTTCAGAAGGCTCAAAGCTTCTTCTACACTGATTCCATTGTGAATTATTTTCCATATAGCAGCAGCTGTCAGCTGGGGGTTTCTGGATTGCCACACATTTCTACCAATGGCTGCACCAGAAGCGCCTGACGCCATAGCATCATGAACAGTGCTAAAGAAGTCAGATTCGTTGCCCATCCTTTCGCCTCCCCGTATAACAATCGGTGCATTGCAAGCTTCAACAACCTCCCTGTACTTTTCTACAGGACCAATATAAGATGCTTTGATAACATCAGCGCCTAGCTCAGACCCTGTTCTACACAGCAGCTTAAGGGAGTCAGTATCATATATGATTTTACCGCTTTTATCTGTAACTTCAACTTCTAGAAAATACGGAATGCCCCATTTTTCAGCAGCATATGCAATCCCTGATATCGAGTACATTGTTTGCTCATCAATAACCGGTGAACCAAAATAAGATGTCTTGATGCCAACAGCGCCCATCCTTGCGGCAAATTCAACATAATCTTCCCTGTACGGTATTGTCATAACAAAGTTTGTCCCCGGAAATCCTGACAGCACTTTATCTATTGCTCCTGGGTTTGCGATAAATCCGTCAACGCCGCCCTTAATTAACAGCGAAGAAAGATCAGCAAGTTTTTCCAGTCCAGTAACCTGCCCAAATGTGGGGTGATCAACCGCCACTAGGAACACCCTGTTATCACTTCCTAACAACCTTCCAAGCCTTACTTTTTTACCAGTATTCATATCAATAATATTTTAACTTGATTAAAGATAAACATTTTTATGGCTTAACTTGCACCTTTAAACCCTCGCTGTTGTGTGCATAATCAAGGGCAGCTTTAATTTCATCTAGTCTGAACTTTCCGGTCACAATTTTTACCGGGTCAACTTTTCCGCTCTGCATGAGGTCAAGGGCCCTGACCATGTCTTGTGGCATGTGTTCATAGCTTCCCGTAATCTTGAATTCACCCCAGTGTATTATGTTTGGATTTACATTGATGGTTATATCAGGGTAAGCGCTTGCAAATATTGCTACAGTTGAGGCGGGGCCGGCAGAGTAAATCCCTGACTCTATTGCTGCCTTGTTGCCTATTGTAACTATCACCCCATCTGCTCCGTAACCGGTTATCTTTTTCACCTCTTCTGTGAGGTTTGTTTTTGTTGGATTTATGACGTAACCAGCGCCAAGTTCCTTTGCCTTTTGTGCCCGGCTTTCATTTATCTCACTTACTATAACACCTGCGCCGGAAAGCTTTGATACCATAGTGTGAAGCAACCCCATTGGCCCCGCACCAACTATCAGAACAAAATCGTCCGGCCTCGGCCTTATTACATCGTTGGCATGAAGCACCACAGCAAGTGGTTCAGTGAAAGCAGCTTGCTCAAAAGTTACATTATCTGGAACTTTGTACAGGTATTTTGACTGCACCGTAACATATTCGGAATAACCGTGGTTCAGGTGCTCCTTGTTTGCGCATAAATTTAGCAGCCCCCTCCTGCAGAACTTGCATTTGCCACACGGGTACATTATTTCTGGCACAACCCTTTCATCAAGGCTGATTTCACTTACCTCGTCCCCAACAGCCACAACCGTTCCAGAAAACTCATGTCCAGAGAGTCCATAACCTTCTGGACCATAAGGGAACCAGATTTTACCGTCGGTTCTAACATAGTTCTTGACATCGCTTGGGCAAACACCAATCGTGTCAACTTTTATAATCGCTTCATCACGCTTTGGAACAGGAACAGGCACGCTTTCAACCCTAACATCAAGCGGGGCATAAAGCACTGCAGCCTTCATTTTATCTGGAACTTTCATATATAAACTGCCACATGCAAGCTTAAAAATTTATTCTAACGAACTATTAAAATTTCAGTCTTACAGGGATTATGTATGCAGGTGCTTGAGAGCAAAGAGAACTATTATTATACTTACATGAAAGGTAAGGTTAGCGGAACATACAAATATGCCGCTGACTACTTTGTTAATGGGTCACTGGTGGGCGGGGTCCTGAGGGCAGGTGTGCCTCATGGAATTATAGAGAAAATTGACCTTTCTGACGCATTAAAGATGCCGGGGGTACGGGCAATATTAACGCACAGAGATGTGCCTGGGCTCAATGCATTTGGTTACTTTGTTCCTCAGCAACCAGTTCTGTGCAAGGATGAAGTCATGTACGAGGGTGATGCGGTGGCTGCTGTGGCTGCTGATGATATAAGCACGCTTGACATGGCGCTGAAGAATATTAGGATGGTAATAAGGGAAATGCCAGCCGTCAAGTCAATAGGCGAATCACTTGAAGGTAATGTAAAACTCAGGAAGGATGGAAATGTAGGGTATAAGATATCGTATGAAAAGGGCAGCTATGAATCAGCTGATGGCGAGGAATTAGCTGGCACATATTCAGTGGGAGCAGTGAAGCCAATGTACATAGAGCCGGAAAGCGCAATCGCATGGACGGAAAATGATATGTTAAAGGTTATTACA
>JBMFVR010000121.1:0-4218 GCA_049965895.1 Nitrososphaeria archaeon
ATAGTTTTTCATCAATTGTCATCATATCTGCAATAGCCTGCGTTGGATGATACATATCATCAGCCATGTTTATTACAGGTATCTTTGAATGTTGCGCATACTCCCTGATCACTGCATTTCCTGCTCCATATACGTAGTCAACTGCATCTTCTAGGATTCTTATGCCAAGTGCATGCCCTAATCTTTCATACATATGAGCTATATCTGCTCTGCTTTCTCCCTCTGATCCTCTTGTAGTTTTGAAGTCAATAAACTGTGCATGTCCTCCAAGCATGGTGGCTGCAGCTTCAAAGCTTGACCTGGTTCTTGTACTTGTATTGTAAAAAAGCATGAAGAATGTTTTGTTCTTAAAAAGCTCTGGGACGTATCCTGAATAGTATCCCCTTTTTATATCTTTGGCAAGGTCTATTGCAAATTGTAGCTCTTCTCTATTCCATTCTTGGGTTGAAATAAGGTCTTTTCCATGTAGGTCATAAATTGCCATTCTCGATCGCTATGGCTTTTGCAGTGTTACTTTTAACATTTTTGATATAATACAAATTTAATTATAGGGATTTTCTAAATAATCAAATGCCAACAACCATCATCTCCATCCTTAGGGATAACACTAGTCCTTTAGCGGCATCTTCATTACACTAAATGTACTATAGTTTCTTAATAATGCTATATCAATGACTTGACTGATGTCCGGGTCCTACCGTAAAGCGCGGGATTCCTACAATCACTATCGAATTTAGGGTCATGTTTATTGCTATCACTAAATGGGAGCACGTTGACAAAACTTTTTTTTATTTTTATCAATAAATCCTTTGCCATATGGTTAAAAACGTTGTTTATTGATTAGTATTTAGTGAGAATATTAGCTGTATACTAAATTTTTACACAAGCTTTAGTCATTTTAAAATATGCAACAAATAATCAGTATATTATCATATAGTATTTTTCACAAACAATGTAGATAGATTAGTTAATAATTTTTAATGATTTAGTTTAATATATATCATTGGGGTTATTAATTAACGATGTAATTTATTCTTTTTTATCTTCACCCCCCTTAAAAATCCTAGATATTTCGGCCTTCAACTCTACAACCCCTCTACCGGTAATTGCCGATGTAAAAAATGTAGGTCCCGATAATCCACTAGCCCTGATTGTCCGGTATACTTTGGAAAAAACCAATGAATTTTTATTTAAATCAGTTTCAAATGTTTCTGGATTAGAATACCACTTTTTCACTTTTTGCGTTACTGCAGAATCCAAATCAATTTTGTTAATGGCGTGCATTGCCGGATAATTAAATTTTGAAACTAGTAAAGAAAATAATAATTGCATTGTAATAAAGTTATTAATATCAGATAAAAGAAAAATGTCAGACACGAACAAAAGTGCTTTACCTTCACTACCGATTTTTCTAAACAAATACTGCCCACTCTGTCTAAATAGAAAAAGTTCCATCTGTCCCGCTGTATCAACAATTAAATAATCAATATTTTCCAATTCACTTAACATATTATCTATCATCGTAGTTATAAGATCCATTGAAAATACCAGTGCTCCATTTGCTCCAAGCCCATATTTTTTTGATAATTCATTCCTATCAATATAGTTTCTTACATCAATCATAGGTTCATAAATTAGATTGTCAGAAAAAGGGTCAAGATTCATAATTGCGGTATCCCACCCATCAGCATTTAAGCTATCATTTAGGGTGTTCGCCATCATTGATTTTCCAGAACCGGCTGCTCCCACAATAAAAATAACATCCATGATATTATCTATTTTTAAATTGACTTAAAAAACACTGCCCTTCCTGGCTTCAACTAAAAAAATAATTATGTTCAATGTCAAGAAAAAAACTGAAAAACCAAAAATACCATTTATATAATTTAATTGGCTGACCATAATACCCCCTATGACGGATGAAAGCATTTCGCTAGCTCCAAACGATGCATTGTAAACCAGATATCCCATCAATTTATCGCTTGAATTACTTAAAAATTTGAAAAGCATTGTAGGAAAATATAAACCGTGTGCCAAACCTAGTATAAACATCGAAAGTAAAAAAATGTCAGATTGTCTGAATGTAACGCTTAAAATTAATGAAATACCGTATAGTATGATTGAAAATTTCTGAATCAGTGTATCTGGCATTCTATGTGATATATAAAGAAATGATCTTACTAATGCAGAAGTTAGCACGGAAATTAAAAATGCCACCGATACCATGCTTAATGGAAAATTAAGAAATTTGTAGGCATATACGCCTAAAAACGTGATTGCAAAAGGCCATGCCAGCGAACCCGCTGTATTTTCAATCACATTTACTGACGTGATTTTTGAAAACAAAAGATTTTTAATTTTAGAGATGCTCCAATTTTCAGACAAATCATGTGTTCTAAAGGGGTAAAAGAGCGCGGTTAATACAATCAAAATTAACACTGTTACAGATATAATATAGATATTTTTTAAATTAAAGAATAAAAGTTGCGCTAAAATTGCAAAAGCTAACCCAAATGCCAGTCCTGCGCTATATGCTGTAATGCCCTTATATGCAGAACCTTCTACATATGAACCAGATCCTGCGCTTACACTAAAAGCTGAGACCATCATAAAAATTATGTATATTGAAACAAGCATCAGCATTTTGATATCAAAAATAAGCACAATCGCCATCATTATCAATGTTAAAAATGATATAAATACAATTTTTTTATTGATCAATAATATAGAATACAGACTGCCCAATGCTCCAAAAATCCACAAAAGTAATATAAAGTACCAGTATGAATTTATAGAAGAAATATCAAAATATACTAAAATTAATGGTAAAGTTGCTTGAAAGAAAAAGCTAATTATCCTTAAAGAAAAAGCCGACACAAAAAGCTTCATATTATATTTTATCATATATATCCTTCACCATCATGGATATTTTTGCTGGATTGTGGTAATTTAAAACTCGCTCTAGTGCGCGTTTTGACATATCTGTCCTAAGATTGTCGCTCTCAATTAATTTAAGGAGCTTATCATACATTTCATCTTCGCTCTTAACAACAAATCCATCAACACCGTTTTCTACTATTTCACTCAAAGCACCAGTTTTTGAACACACAACTGGCACGCCGTGTGCTAGAGCTTCTAGAGCAGCAATACCATATGCCTCCTCTCTTGTTGGAAACAAAAAAATATCAGTAACTGGAAATATATTATTATTGATAAATGCTGATGACACAGCAGAATAATATTTCAACCATTGATATCTATGAACTACGCCCTTTCCAATGTAAAACATCTTTATATCATTTCTCCTTTCTGCAATTTTACCTATGATTTTTAGGGCTATATCACCACCCTTCCTTTTCATGTCTCTTCCTATAAATAGCACGTTTACACCTTTATGATCCTGTTTTAATGGTTTTATTTCATATGGTAATGGTATCATTTTCACCTTTTCGCTGCTGACTCCGTCCTCTATGAATCCCCGCTCGGCCCATTTTGACCAGGTTATAGTATATTCCGCTTCATTCAGAATTTTACTAAGCATGTTTACCACCTTTTCTCCAAATCCGTTTCTGATTTTCATATAGTTCATTATGATTTGAGACGGAGATTGATCATTTTCATGTATCCACGGTTTCTTGTATCTATAAAAAGTCCAAAAAAACGAATGTATAAATTTTGCATCTGTATTAACAACCTGTGAACGCAAAAAAAGAGCTTTTACTAGCATATAGAAACTGGTCATTTTGTTAAACGTAATGTTTCTTATATAGCTTGATTGTGAGAATTTATCAGCCATTATTTGATGCCTATATCCAGGGACACCGTATTTTATTCTCAAACTTGGTCCACTTTTTAGCCTACCAGTTATGGTATCTCTTTCAGCCACTAAAAGAACTTTAGTATCCAAACTATATATGCTACATAAAATACTCACTTTATAAATAATTTTATCGTGCTTTTATGGAATTTATCTCTTGCATATAAAATGGCACATCAGGAGAAGCAATCTGCAAATCTCAAACGCTTTGCTGTGAACTACGCCCAGCTAAAGCTGAGCACTTCCCGCTTTATCGACGAGGCCACGTGCGGAACACCCTTTAAGTATTCCAGCATGACTGTGGTGGTCTCATCATCCACGGGCATTAAGGTTGTGCCCAGGGCCATAACTTCCTTATGGCCTTTTGCATCATTGTCAATTCCTGAATTGAAATCCCTATC
>JBMFVR010000122.1:0-4209 GCA_049965895.1 Nitrososphaeria archaeon
GTGCCAACAGCTCTCACGCTTTTTCTAGATTTGTGCTGCTTTCTTTTTATTCCAAATCTTTTTACTGGTCCCTGAAATCCTCTGCCCTTTGTTACACCTATTACGTCCACAAAACTCCATTTAGACAGAAGCTCCTTTTGATCATATGATTTACCGATATACTTCTTTAAGAACTCAATTTTCTCTTCATAACTTTTACCAGCTACTGGAATTTCAATTTCGAATGGCTTTTTCTGGGAAAATCCCGCATCTTTTGGAATTATTTGAACTAATGCCCGTAATTCGGAGGCGTCTTTAACGTCTGAATTCTGGCTCAGTTTTCCAATATTTTTCAGATAACCATCTATTTCTTTATAAATTTTTGCATCAACAACCTTAATCTGGGGAAATGCGGCAACGGTATATGAAACAAAGAGGGGTTTGCCAAAATTGGGACTTCCATTTCTATCATCAACAATCAAGGCATGACCCATACCAGCTTTAAATCCAATTGCTGCAGCTAACCCAAGATCACTATCAGGGCTAACATACCTTATTCTAGGAAGGACGTATGATGCCCTAACCCTAGGATAGAATGCTAAAGATCCTCTGTGCGGTGCATGATGCTTTCTGTGGCCTATAAGCCTTCACCTTCCCAACACTTGTTTTAAGCATTAATAAATATTTATGTTTCAATTGATAAAAAGTTATGGTGGTGAATACATTTACATTTTTCAGCATAACTTATAGGTAAATTAATTAACATTCTTTATTATATATTAGAATGCGACTATGATGACTCAGAGTTACAGTGAATCGTGATATCAAGGCATTTGTCTGAGTCGCGCTTTCAACGTTAAGATTTTTTCATCTATATAAAGCTGGTTCTAAGACAGAAAATTAATTTGGTTCCATATTATTATGATTCGACCTTTGAATCAAAATTGTTCAAATTATTTAATACTGTTTCTATCATCTGCTTAATATTTTTTAATTGGAGAACCAAATTATTAAGTTCTTGCCTCCCGCTGTCGGTGATTATGTATCTTTCAGATGATACAGAGTAAATTAATCCCCTCATTTTAAGCCTTTCAATCAAAGGGTAAACTGAGCCAGGACTGGGTTTCCATGATCCACCAGTGATTTTACTAGCAAAGTCCATAAGATCTTTTCCAGTAAAAGGGTACTTAGATGACAAATAAAGGGCACATGCTTCCAGTAGGCCCTTTGGATTTTTTGCTTTTGCCATACAATATCCATTAATGTTTTACTAGATAAATTTTTTAAATCGTTTTTCAATATAAAAGCTATGAAAGCAATGGTATTGCACGGTGTAAATAAAATTGAAGCCAAACCACTCAAGTATGAAGAATACCCTACTCCAAAACCGGGTGCTGGCGAAGTGCTTGTTAAGGTTATTTCGTGCGGTGTATGTCATTCAAATTTACACATGATTGAAGGTGATTGGGTAAATTATGGTATACCGGCCAAGTTCCCCATAATTCCCGGTCATGAAATAATAGGTAGTGTTGAAGAAGTTGGAGAAGGAGTTGTTAATTTCAAGCATGGTCAAAATGTTGGTCTTTCACCATTATGGAATAGTTGTGGTGAATGCGAGTACTGTATAACTGGTAATGAACATTTATGTAACAGTGCGCAGATTACTGGTGAAACAGTAGACGGTGGATATGCCGAATATGTGCTTGCAAAGGCAAATTATATATATAATATACCTGCGGGAATAAATTTACAGAGTGATGCGCCACTTTTTTGCCCTGGGGTTACCGCATATAGGGCAACAAAAATGGCTGAGCTGGGTCCACAAAGCACAGTTTATGTAATTGGAATAGGTGGAGTAGGGCATGTAGCAATTCAGATAGCAAAACTATATGGAGCACATGTAATTGCAATAACAACAAGCGAAGAACATGCGCAGCTGGCTAGAGAAATGGGAGCTGATGATGTGATAATGACCAATAGAAATTATGATAACCTAGAAAATTATCAGGAAAGCGCAAATTCAGTGATTGTATTTTCTCCATCACAAAAAGCGCTTGATATATCCCTTAAATTAACAAAAAAGAAAGGCATAATGGTAATGGGTGTCTTTGGTGACCTTCATGATTTAAGGTTTGTAAAGGAAATTAAGGTTAAGGGATCAGTAATTGGGCCGCGGAGCGATATGAAAGAGGTTTTGAATCTAGCATCAAAGGGAAAAATAAAGTTAAGGGTAACAAAGTTCTCCATGTCAGAAGCAAACGAAGTTTTAAAAATGTTAAAGGATGGAAAGATAGTTGGAAGGGCAGTACTCTTACCTTAAGATTTGGGATATTAACAAATATTTTGGAATAGCAAATCAGCTAGGCTTGGATATTGGCAAAGACTATATGAGTTCGTCTTATATGAATAGGCTTATGGATAAAAAACCAGAATTAGATTTAAAAAAATTAATTGATATGTACAGCGGTAAAAAATTTCTGGTTTTGGGTGGAGGCCCATCTCTGGAAGCAGATATAGAAACATTAATGAGATATTCTCTGATTAGCAATTTTGTAACAGTTGCCGCCGATGGTGCTTCTTATGCATTGAAAAAGTTAACCGGCATTAATCCTAACATCATAGTTACAGATCTAGATGGATATCCAGACGAAGAGATTAAAATGATAAATGAGGGTACTGTTGGAGTTGTTCTTTCCCATGGAGACAATGTTGAAGCCTTGACCAAGTACGTGCCTAAAATGGATCATTTTATTGGAACAACGCAGTGTGAACCCCGTGGAAAGCTGTACAACTTTGGTGGTTTTACAGATGGAGATAGAGCTGTTTACCTTTCTATTAATCTAAATCCAAATATGATAGTGCTAGCCGGAATGGATTTTGGTAAAGAAATAGGCTACTTTTCGAATATAATAAACAAGGACAGGGCTAGAAAGGTAAAAAAACTTGCAATAGGGAAAAAACTTTTGGAGGAATTGGCTATAATGCATGCTGGCAGGCTAGGTCTGTACAACATAACATCGATGGGCAGCATTATTAGGGGGTTCAAAAACATGCAACCCAAGGATATCTATTTAACTATAAAAGGTAGATAATTTCTATCATTTGATATCATTCTAGCTCGATATCTTGCTAGATATCAGTTTAACGCGTTGACGGCCTTTTTCCGTTATCACATTAACAGATTGATTATATTCTATCATATTAATGTTCTTTTGATTTGCCATCTAATGATAATGGTAAAAGCATATCGACAACGCTAAAAAATATGGTAAAAGCATATAAAACGAATTGACATTTTTTATTTAATGGAAAAGTTACCTTTACAGCGAATTGTTGAAGTAGCCTTCCTTACATCAAATATAGATAAATGCGCGGAGTTTTACAACAAACTGGGAATTGAGTATCCTGAAATAGATAAGAACAAGGTTCAATTTGCCGAAGTTGGAGAGCAACTTTTTGGTTTTTCAGACCAAGACAGAGGTTTTTTTACAGGATATAATGAAGAATTTATCAAAGCGCCATTGCATATAGCCTTTGAAATTCCTTTTGATAGTATAGATGAATGTATAGAATTTCTTCGTTTAAAAAATGTCACATGTAGTCCAAAGGTTGAAAATTCCCCTGGTTTTCATGGTGTTACTCGATCAATAAGCGTTTATTTTAAGGATCCTGCAGGGAATATCATTGAACTCTGGGCTCCCTTTCGATCCTAATAGCCGTGTTCTTCTATCAAATAGCATAACGGTGCTGACGCTAAATAAAATATTAACACTTTCACCAATTACTGATGCTAAGTTACTGAAAAGCCTAGCCTTGTACATCACATTTTCTGATTTCAGGATTATTACATACCTCATAACCTATTGGCTTCACGCCATTACTTTAGCATCTATTCCTTTGTCTAATAAAACTATTTTCAGGCCTTACGCCTCCAAGTGACTCGCTATTTGTAATTAGCTTTTAGTGAGAACTATGTTAAACGCAATGGGGCTACCCATCTGATAACTTCATATCAAAGAAATTATCAAAGGACTTCCTAATAAGCTTACAACAAAAGCATTGTCAGGGTAAAGGTTGATGTCTACTGACGCCCTCAACTTGCTAGATTATACCATCTAAGATCAGGGATATCACGAAGACAATGTCTAAATGTCAAATAATGTGTCTGTTGCTATTGTTCATTCCCCAAATAGAGAGCGCTCAGCGCAGCCTCAAAGCTGCTCAACTTTG
>JBMFVR010000123.1:0-4186 GCA_049965895.1 Nitrososphaeria archaeon
CGACTAACGTTTTTGCTAAAATCGCTTAAAAGATCGAAGTTCAGATTATTTGACTTTGCAAACGCATTCAAAGCAAAAGGTGGATCTACACTTATCCCAAAAACCTTTGCATTTATTTTGTTAAATTTTGCCATGGAATCTCTAAAAGTGCACATTTCCTTTGTGCAAACAGAAGTGAAGGCACCTGGAAAGAAAGCGAGCACTATGTTATTGTCTGAAAAATCAGATAGCTTTTTTAGGTTAAGATTCTGGTCAGGAAGAACGAAGTCTACAGCAATGTCATTAACATGAATCATTGAATTACAAAATAATTTAACTTGATTAAAAACATTGCTAAATTTTTGTATTGCGCATTCTTTGTATAGGTTCCCTTACTGAACTCATAATTGCTGCAATAAGCAGAAGAATTATTGATATTATAAAAGCGAACCTTTGGCCTGAGAGGTATGCCCCTGAGAGTTCGAGGCTGAGCTTTCCATAGAGCGTGCCTACAAACATTTTGTATACAATATATGCTGGAATCACGCTTGTGGCAGCAACAAGTGAAACCACAAAGCTAAGCACCATTCCTGTATTTCGGAATGTATTCATTATTCCAGAAGCGATGCCGTACCTTTCACGGTTTGACGATGACATTATAGCACTTGTGTTTGCTGGCCAGAACATTCCACCTCCTATACCGTATATACCTTCTATTGCTGCTACCTGATAGACAGAAGTATTGACTGTAAGCCTTGTAAGCATAATTAATGCAAGGGCCTGAATTAAAAGACCTGCTGTTCCTACGACTCTAGCACCTACTCTATCAGATAATCGGCCGGCAAGCGGTCCAACTATTGCTGACATAATGGCCATTGGTAATATCAAATATGCCGCAGTTATTATTGGAAGTCCAATGATACCTTCAAAGAAAAACATGAGTAGATAGTTTACGCTGAAAAGAGCAAGAGATTGCATGAGCCCTACTGTTACCGAAAAAGTAAAAACTCTGTTTTTGAACATTTTAAAATCTATTATTGGATCCTTTGAAACCCTTATTTCATATATTATGAATGTTAGAAAGAAAATTGGGGAAAGCACGAAGAATATATATGTTAACGGATCTGTCCATGAATAAATTAATCCCCAGGTTGCACCAAGCAGTACAAATAGTAAGCCTAATGTAAACGTAATTGCAGCTATAATATCAAAACTTTCATCTGAAATAGCGCTATTATTACTATGTATATATTTATAAGCTAAATATGTCCCCATAGTGCCTATAGGCACATTAATATAAAATATCATTCTCCATGTTGTATAGGTTATTATTATGCCTCCAAGAATTATTCCAAGAACTGACCCAGTCCCCCACACAATGCTATTTAGGCCAAACGCCTTTCCTCTTTCTTTAGGTGGAAACACTTCAGATATAAGGGCAAATGAATTTGAAGTCAAAAGTGCCGCTCCTATTCCCTGTATTGCCCTGAACATCACTAACATTAATCCGGTTGTTGATAATCCTGAAAGTGCCGATCCTATTATAAACACTATAAAACCGACATTGTAAAGTTTTTTTCTACCGTAAATATCAGCAATTCTACCCAGACTAAGCATCAGTGATGTGTTTACCAGAATATATGCAACAATGACCCAGATTATGGTTATATAATCGGTCCTAAGGTCCTCGGCAATTGGTAATATGGCCAAAATTACTATGGTACTGTCAATTGCAGACATAAGGCTTCCAAATACCACCACGGACCATACTGTCCATTTATATTCCATACCGTTTTTTATGTGAAGATAATTAAATATGTTTTTAATTTTTATTAAATTGTTTTTGTTAAACAAAATTTAACTGTTCAATTCATCTGACAATATTGGATGCAAAATAGTAATGTTTATTAAGCCGTGGTTTGTTTATTAATTATGGCATGACATGGAACGGAGTAGAATTTAACCTACATTCAGTGATACCATGGTGGGGAATGGTCATATACTTTCTATTAATCATAGGACTTTTAGTATATGCATGGAACAAGCATATTCTTGCAAATTTCAAAACAGTTGACTTTGTATACATGGGCCTTTTGGCAGCAATATTGGTTATATATAACTTCTTTATATCGCCGCTGATACCAAAATTCACTGCAGTAACCTCAATCTTTTACTATACTACAATAGGTGAGATGTTCATAATATTCTTAGTAGCTGCACTAATAGGCAAAGCGGGTAGCGTGATGATAATGATGTTCATATATACATTGCTTTCAGATATATTCCATTACGGGTTTGGAGGAGAACCATTCTGGTTCATATACGAAATAACAGCATATGCAGCACTCATAGATATGTATTTGCTTTTAAGGGGCAAGTACATGGGGACTCCATATCAGAGGACATTTAGAGCCGCTGTAACAACTGTTCAAACTGTCCAGACAGCTGAAAAGACGAAGCAAAAGGAAGGTGTAAGAAAAATTCCAGGCATGTACTTTATTGATGGAGCAGTAGTGGGCTTTGTGGTGATGATAGCATATAATTTCTGGTATCAAGGGTTTTGGGCTACATTTGTAGAAGGATACCTGTACACACCCAATTATGTTCTCTTCCAGACAGCAACAAATGGACTGGGTGGCATTGTTGCAGGAATAATACTTGCACCATTAGTATACTACATAAAGAAAGTAATTGTGGGATCCCTATAAAAGCAACATTTATTAAGTCGTTTACCTTTTTTTATGGTTTGGAGCTAAGCTAATATGAAGGCTGTTGAAATAAAGAATTTAAATGTAGCTTATGGAATGGACAAGGAGCCTGCTCTTGAAGGTATTAACCTTGAAATAGATCAAGGGGAATTTGTTCTTTTGGTTGGTAGGACAGGATCCGGAAAATCCACACTTTTAAATGCCATAAATGGTGTGATACCTCATGTTATAGAGGCCAATATTGAAGGTTCAATTAATGTTTTTGGTATTGATACTCAGGCCACTGAGTTGAAAGACATCGCCAAAAACGTCGGTACAGTTTACCAAGTTCCAGAAGATCAGATTTTTGCACTTATTGTCGAGGATGATGTAGCATTTGGTCCGGAAAATATGGCCGTTGATCCAGCAGAAATATCATCTAGGGTTGAATGGGCATTAAAGGAAGTTAATCTATGGAATGAGAGGAGGTCACCCACATTCTTACTATCAGGTGGCCAGAAGCAGAGGCTGGTAATAGCTGGAGCACTTGCCATGAGGCCAAAACTACTTATATTGGATGAACCTACCAGTATGCTTGATTCTCTTGGCACGGAGGAAGTTTTTGGGACTTTAAAGAGATTAAGGGATGAATACGGTATTACCATTATAATGGCTGAACATAAAGTTGAAAGGGTTCTTGGGCTGGTTGATAGGTTAGTATTGATTCACGATAAAAAGATAGCCATTGATGCCCCAATAAGGGAGGCTCTTATGAGAAACATTGAATCATTTGGTATTGAGGAACCTCAGATCGCTGCGCTACATAAGGAAATAAACCCTGCAGCAAAAATGGCGCCAATTAATATAGATGAATTTATCGAGATGAATGCTGCTGTAGCAGCAGAGATGCAAAATAAGGAGTTACCTTTTATAGATCCAGACACCATACCTTTAAATGATGGTGAGAACGCCGTTGAATTTAACGATGTGTGGTTTAAATATGAAAGAAGTAAGGAATTCACCTTAAGGGGGATAAATTTCAAAATTAGAAAGGGTGAATCAGCTTCAATAATGGGACCCAATGGTTCTGGGAAGACAACTGCGCTTAGGCTTGTTACGGGGCTCCAGAAAGCCACAAAGGGGAAAGTGATTCTTAATGGAATTGATGCTTCAAAGCTTAGAATGGGAGAAATCGCTAAAATTGTGGGTTATGTATTCCAAGATCCGGACCAAATGATTCTTAATACATCTGTTATTAGTGAAGTAACGTTTTCACCTAGGTTGAGGGGGGAAGAAAAATCAAAGGCTGAGAAGAGAGCTGAAGAGTTGCTGAGAATGTTTGGCCTTTATTCATATAAAGATGAAACACCACATAGGTTGAGCGTGGGACAAAGAAGGCTTCTGACAATCAGCAGTGTGTTGATAAACAATCCTGCTATACTCCTCTTAGACGAACCAACAAGAGGGCTTGATAAGAAAAGTGGAGAGGAAGTTTTATCATATATCAAGGACCTTAACAA
>JBMFVR010000124.1:0-4125 GCA_049965895.1 Nitrososphaeria archaeon
CTCAATTATGATCCGCCTCATCTGGCTGGAAAGCACGTTGATGTCTCTTGTCTCAAAGCTGTCACCTACCTTGACCTGTAGTGTAGCCGACATTAGATATACCTTTGACGTTGTTAGTGAACCGTTTTGTCTCAACAAAAACTTTTTTGAGATTTTCAAGGATGTATGTGTTATGGTGGTTCTTTAACACCTTAACTTCGAATATTTTAACGGACATGCCTGAGCCTTACCTTTCTTTGCAATTATCTGATTTTTTGTTAACTGCAATTACATGATTTATGAAAAGAGAAATTTAAAAGCGATGGTTTTAAGATAGAATAAAATCATTGGAATCATATAGCACAGGAAGCCAAGATCTCATATAATGAAATTACCTAGCTAACAGACTTGTTTCCTATCTTTCCTCTAAATAATGACAGTGGTATTGCCATCGTAGCCGTTACCGCAGCAATCATTGCAGCAGATCTAATTCCAAGCATAAAGTTTGACAACAAATCCGCAGGAGCACCACCACCAAATATAAAAATACTTAATAACGAAGACAATGGCACATAGTTCAAGATGACTGGAATCAGCAACGAAAAGCTGAGTATGGATCCGAAGTTACGGAACAGAGACATTGTGCCTGAGGTTAAACCTCTTTTATGTGGTGGCGGAATATTCATGATAAATTTATTGTTTGGAGAATTGAACATGCCGGCGCCGATTCCTACAACCGTCATATAAATGCTCAGAATAATGGGTGATGCAGAAAGCGCTACAGTTGATAGCATCCACATTCCTGCTGCCACGAGAAGCAAGCCTATGGTGGCTATTACTGAAGCATCTTTTCTATCAGCCAGCTTACCGCTTACTGGGGAAATTATGGACCACGATGCAGCAAAAGGTATCATATAAAATGCTGCCTCAAGGGGGGACATACCATAAGGCCCCTGAAAAATCAAAGTTAAGAGAAAAATCAATGAGCCTGTAGCTATGCCGTTTAAAAGATTGACTGTCATTGATATGCTGAACGATCTGTTGGAAAAAAGCTGAGGATCAAAAATCGCGTTATTTGACCTGTGTTCAATGTAAAAGAGGAAAATGGCCAGAATTATCATTGCAACTATTGAGACATAATTGATAAAAGCTCCTGTGTTTAACATCGGAAAGATCGTCAGAGCCAGGCTCACATATGTAATTATGATTGAAAATATAATTGCACCAATCCAATCAATTTTAGAAATATTTTTGCTCTCAGGGATCTCCTTCAATTTGCCACTGCTCCAGATCAATACAACAATGCCAGCTGGAACATTATACCAGAAAACCCACCTCCAGGAAATTTCTGTGAGTATTCCACCAATTATCGGGCCAATAGCAAAGCCAGCTGAAACGGCTATTTGGTTTATGCTCAATGCGAATCCTAGGTTTCCCTTTTTTGAGAACACTTCAGTTACCATTGCACTTGAATTAGTCATTATGAAAGCTGCTCCAACTGCTTGAAATACCCTGAAAATTATTATATAGAGCGGTGATGGGGAGAATCCCAAAATTAACGAAATGATTGTAAATATTATTATCCCAATCCGGAACGTGTTCGCCCTACCAATTCTGTCCGTTACAGCTCCTATTATCGTCAATACCGAAACAAGCGCTATAAGGTAAGAGATTATGATCCAAAGTGTATAAATTAAATTTACATGAAACTCTACCATTATGGATGGCAGCGCAAGTATCAACGCGCTTCCTGCCATTCCACTAATGGCAGCCGCAAGGGTTGTTACAGAGAGCAATTGCCACCCATTTTCCATACTAAGAGGCTTTAGATAACTGGTAAAAAGCTTTACTTTAATGTGTGAGGAGGTCTGAACGTCCATACCATGGCATCAGCTCTTCTGCCCTCCTCGGAGGCAAAGCCCATTGATCGGCGTTTGTTCGCAGTTCTCCATAGATTTTGCTTTATTTCCTATAAAGTTTATATTCTATTATCGATATTTCGACATTAAAATTGAACAGAATGCATCATGGTCATGGAGCTCACAGGATGTTAAGGCTAATAGTAATTACAATTCTACTTCAAGGACCAAAAAATGGCGTGGAAATAATGAAAGAAATCGAACAGAGACTTGGCTGGCTTCCATCTCCCGGCTCCATATATCCTGTCCTAGCACAGCTGACATCAGAAAACTACATACAAAAAATGGATGACGGAAGATACGTTTTGACACAAAGCGGTAAACTTTATTCAGGCGGTCCTCCTCTATGGCTAAGTTCTGTTCCTTTGGCACTTGGAACATTGGATTCAATAATAGACTATCTGGAAAACGAAAATGCACACGATAAAATTGTCCCTTACAAGGATAGAATAAGAGCTCTAGCAAACAGGCTTTTATCGTTAATTGAATGAAGTTTTTAACGTTTTCTATGTTCTCTGAGAAAAATTTTACCCTTCCTTGTTAGTCTGTAGTACAGATGATGTTTATGAACCTCCTTAGACAGTTTGAATTTGGCATTGTTCCTCTTTATGGAGTCACCCTGTACCCGTTCTATATACCCTGAATTCTCTAAACTTTCAAGTATTGCAACAACTTGTTGCAGGTCCATACCTGTAGAAATGGCTATGGACTTGCCATAATCAATGCCTGCAAGTTTAAGGTGCTCCAGCACCACCATTTCCTCTTCCAAATGACATGAACTTTTAGATTAAACCCTCTTATATTGCTTTACTGTTTAAATTGCTATGGATGTAAATGTTAAATGATTCAAACTTATAGTATCAACCGCATTAGACATTGGGGCAAGCAGATCTACTGGTGTTGACATTCAATTAAACTCTAACTCCCGCTGTTTTGCATAATAGGTATTTCCAGCGCATCAACTATCTCCCTTGATTTCTTGGGCACCTCTGAAAGCTTCCACTCGTAGCCTATTTTCAGCATGCTTATTCGCTCAAGGTGTTCTATAACATCTTCTGGCGAATACCTCTTTAGCAGGTCCCTTTGCTTGAGCATGCCGTATATCCTGTAATGAAGGATAAGCGCAATGAAGTTTACGAAGGTCCATCCCTGAAGTTGATAGTCATCCCTCATGTAGGTCCTGTCAGCATGGATGGTGTTCTTGAATGTATCATAGGACTGCTCTATGTCTGCACGTGATTTTAGCAGACCAAATGTCTTCTCTGCTGTTTCATTCAAGTTGGTTATTACCGATATTGTGCCCATCCTTTCCCTGAGCCTGCTGATTGTTTTGTGCCTGCTTAAGTAGTCCTTTTCTTCCTCCGCCTTCAGGAAATCGTTCCTGAATATGTATACTGTTCTGCCGTTGATCCTGTGTTTTGCATAGAATATTGGCTTGCTTTCAAACATAAAATAGCTCTTCTGCTGCAATGAATAGTCTATGAGCTTTGAGTTCCTCTTCAAAGGGATGATGTAGAACAGGCCCATGTCCTCAAGGCCTCCTATGTTCCTGGCTGAATAGAAACCGGTGTCAGCCACAACAAGGGCATTTTTTATGCCAGATTCCTGCATGGCAATTTTCAATGACATTACGCTTGTTACCGAACCTGGCATGATGCGGAAGTAGGCAGGCAAATCACGATCAAGGGAAAATAAGAAGAGGAGCTGGACCTGTGGCAGGTAAACCTCCACGCTGTTGTGGCCCAGTGTGGCTGAAATTACGCTGTCGCTCATGGAAAGAACATGTGTAAGGTCAACAGCAAGGTACTTTTCATCCCTGATGAATTTCTTCATAAAATCAACCATTGCCTTCCTGTCTATGCTCCTCAGCATTTCTGAAAGCGATTCAGGTGAAACATGTGCACTTATCAGCTCTGACAGGTAAGATGTAGTGTAGTGAAACTCAACGTTCTTTAAAGGCGAATTGTGGATCAGTCTCATGCATGCAAAGGCAAATATCTCTTTCCATTCAGGGAATGAGCTTTTGAGATAATCCATCAAATCGGATGAAATGTGATAAAGCAGGAATGATGCCCCATACTCCTTAACCGATATGTTCTCAAACCTTTTCATAACTGTTTTTGCCTTTGGCTCTATCAGGCCTTCCGGGGTTATCCTGCCAAGGTACTCAACGGTCTTAAGCTGGGCCCTCTTCTTTTCAGGATTCCACTTGCTGGTAACCCTGTAC
>JBMFVR010000125.1:0-4079 GCA_049965895.1 Nitrososphaeria archaeon
CTCAATATCAACAAAGAAAAGACCTTCATGCGAAAAGAGCATGGACTTTAGGCCACCAACTCTGCTTATTCCATATTTCATGTTAGACTCAAATGCCAGCAAATGCGCTGCTTCGACCTGTATTCTCTGGCCAGGTTGTAGTGATATCTGATCCAATGCACCATATGCATGCAAAAATAACTTCCCAGAACCGGTAAACTTGGCTAGAAACAGCCCTTCTCCTCCAAATATACCAGCTGAAAGCCTTGTCATCTGAGAATCATAATTTACAGTATTTTCTGCAACAAGAAACGAATGAGCTTCTGCTAATACCGGCTGCTTGATATCAATTTCAAAAACCTTCCCAGGAAATATTCCTGCAAACGCTGCCTCACCTGGCCCGTTCACTTGCGTTACGAAAAAGGTAGAGCCCGTTACCTCTCTTTTAAGAGCACCCAATAGACCGCCTTTCATTATGGTCTGCATAGATACACTTTCTGATTTGGTAAGCATATGACCTGCATCGCCGTACACACTTTCCCCAGGGCCCATTTTTACTTTAACATACTGTAAATCGTTTCCCTGTATATTAAAATCCACCATAAAATAAAATAAAAAGGAGCTGTTTATAAATTTTTAAAGAAATAATGCCACTACGTACTGTTTGCCTGAATGCGAATATCTATTTAGCTCCAAACTATGGACCCATATTAAAACCAATAATTACAACATTTTATTTTTCTGCAACACATGTTGGTCAAACGTAATTTAGAAAAGCTGTTACTGCTTTGCAGATAATGAGCTGGCAAGCATTATAATAAATTATAGGAAGTTCAAAGGAATACAATAAGTCCTAGCTTGTAGCACCATGCGCTCTACCGCTGGTTGAAAATACTGACCATAAATACAGTAAGCCACAAAGCCTTCTTAATGGAGCTGCAATTTTCTCAGGGAAGTAGAAAATACTAGAAAGGTATTTCTTAAAGAGCCAAACTATAATTATTTGAAAAAACGTATAAACATTTAGAATTAAAAGAAACATGCAAGTGATGAACTGCATGCTAAATAAAAATTTTAAGCACAAACTCAGAGCTGAAGAGCGGATAGCCCAGAAGCTTCAGCAGATTATGCAGGATCTGAATTCAAAGAATGCGCTTTTGCTTGTTGAAGGTAAAAATGATCAGGCTGCGGTAAGGGGTCTGGGCTATACTGGTGCTGTTTTTCAAATGTGTGGTTCCGGAGGCGGGACTAAACACCTTGCGATAGCAGCGCAAGATTACAATAAAATTATAGTGTTGTTTGACCTCGATAAAAGAGGTGAAAGACTTGAAAAAACCGTAAAGTCAAAAATTAATTATGCCGGGATCACCATAGATTACTCAACTAGGATCAGAATTAAATCAATAGCCGGAGGCGTTTCGCATATAGAAGATTTAATTAAATTTGCCGGTTATTTGAACGGAATACAAGGTAGCTTTTCATAATTGAAATTAACGTACTATTAACTTCTGCAGGAGGCCCGTTAGCATCGATGTACACTATTTTACCAAACCTATAAAGCTCCTTCAATTTAAGGTAATTTTCTCTCACACTTTTTAACATATCAATATTTTCATAATAGTCCCCTTTACCATTAATTCTTCTTAAAACTTCTTCAACATTTATATCCAAAATCAATGTAATATCCTGCTTTACTATATTTTGCTCCGCTTTAAGTATACAATCAACACTCACTCCCTGAACTGCCTGATAGACCACATTGCTTTCAGTCCATCTTTTAGCTATTACCGTACCACCCTCAGAAAGCCATTTAGCTATGCCTTTATTGTGTTGTGCTCTATCAAGAACCCAAAGTATCCATGCATTTTCCTTTTGTAATGAACCGGATCTAAGGTACCACTTAACAAGCCCACCGAGCAGAGTTTCATATGAAGGTTGTATTATATTCATCACCCTGTGGCCTTGTTCTTTAAGAAAAACAGAAATTGGTTTAACATTAGGCGCCCCTATAAAAGTCTGTGTTTCTTTCCCGGATTTGTCTATACCTGAAATTACTATAAAAATGCCCTTTCTGTGGAAATTTATTTTGTTGATCAAAGCATCGACTGATCTTTCTATCTCTATTGCATATATCTCTGGTATTCCCATTTTTACCAGTTCATCACGCTTTAACTCTGTTTGATTAATTATTCTTGATTTTATCAGATCTAAAGAATTGTTCAACCATGCCATATCTTATCATCCAAATTAAGCTCCCCATTATCACCGTCTAGCATGGCTAACTTCATATTATAACTCACAATTTTTTCCAGATCTATATGATCTATTAACGGTATTCCAGATACTGCACAGCCACTTGCTAGGCTAGCATCTGCGGTTTTAACCACAATCGCCGCTGGACAGGTATTTAGCTTCTTCATCCTATATATAATATAAGGGGCTACAGTGCTGCCTATCATATGAGGGAAAGCTAGCACAGTACCCGTTATTCTTTTATTCATAATATCAGTATCACCGGCAACGATTTCTCCCTTTACTGGATCCACCATTCCAAGAAATGATATCGGCTTGAGTGTTACAAGCAGTGGCCCCACCGCTTTTCCCGGAACCAGGGGGTTGCCTTTAATGGTTATCATTTATTATATTGCCCCCGGAATTCTTGAACGTTCATATTTTTCCCTTGAACTTTCAAGTGGCACTGTAGCATCTATTCCTACCTTATCGGTCAACAGATTTTTTTGATCACTTGAGGGATCGAGACTCGATCCCTTGGCATTGTGAATAACCAAAAGTCCGCGTGACGCCTGGAACCTTGTAGCTATTGCAAATTCGACTTCTTTCATATTTTCAGGATCAATATCATCGTCTACAACAATTGCCATCTTCAATGATGGATGGGCGGCGAAAGCTGCTATTATAGCATTTACTGGTTCGCCATCAAGTTTTTTCGAAATTTGAATCACTGCGTGAAGCCACTTGCTTCCACCCTCAGTCAGTACGACCCTTTTTGTGGATGGTACAACATCCTTTAAGAACTTGTTAATTTTTGATTCAACAGGAAATCCCATAAGCCACTTGTGCTCTGAGCCTCCAGGCAAAACATCCCAGTAAATAGGGTTTTCCTTGGAAAATATACTTTTAACATTTAAAACTGGCTGCTTTCTTGTAAAATCGTAATTTCCAAGAATTTCAGTCATCATATCAAGATCTACCTGTTCCTTGCTGATCTCAGCTTCAATTATATATTCTGCCTCTGGAACTGGCAATCCAAATGTAGGACTTTCCATTACTCTAAGTTTTCCCTTTAATAACGAATTAGCTATTTCAAGTTCAAAAGCGCCATATGATGCCTGATATGCAGCTGAAAATTCAACAGCCGGATGAACGCCGATAGCTATTACAACAGGTAGATCCTGTGAAAGTTGCTTGCTTGCAGTAAAAAATGAATGAAGGTGCCTGCCTTCTACCATTCTTATTATACCTCTGCTATCGTCAATAACCCTTATTCTGTGAACTGAAGCGTTTAGCAAACCATTTTCAGGGTTCTTGGCTATCACAATGCTTGATGTAATGTACGGTCCTAGGTCCTTTTCAAAATGTGAGACAACTGGAATTCCCTTTAACGATTTAATATTTTTGTACTCACTAAATTCTTTTAAAAAAATAGGTGATGGTTTTTCCACTGCGTTCATAAAAGTCGTGTGCACGCTATCAACATTGCATCCCAGAGCTAGCGCAACCTTTTTGCTGCTGTTCGCAATGTTTGAGACCACTCTAGTTCCAGTTTCTTTTGCAGTCATCAGTATAGAATCGTCTGTAGAATTTTCTAAGCTAGCCATTTCAAATTTTACGGAAGCTTCACCCATGTCCCTTAGCAATCCTTTTGAAGACATGGTATCCAAAAACTCTCTGAGGCTCACGCTGTTAATTGATAGCTTTTATTATAAATAGATTGGGGCGCAACCGTTCTAATTAACTCAATGTTTTTATTATGGTATAATTGGTAACTTTAAAGTTACTCTGACCATCGCCATGAACTCCAAGCGCCGATGCCTTTTGTCCGACCGAAAGAATTGAAACCTTGTTAAAATTTTCCTTAT
>JBMFVR010000126.1:0-4070 GCA_049965895.1 Nitrososphaeria archaeon
ACATGCAGGAGAATCCGTATCAACCATATGTTGGAAGGTATGCATTTACACATAAAGGTGGGGTTCACATAGACGCCATGATAAAGGATTCAAGAACTTATGAGCACATTAACCCGGAAAAAGTGGGTAATGTGAGGAATTATGTTGTTTCTGAGCTATCAGGCAGGGCAACCCTCCTAAAGTACTCTCAGGAACTTGGAATAAAACTTGAAAAGGACCATCCTGCTGTTATAAAGTCATTAAGTGAAATTAAGGAGCTTGAATCTTACGGAATCGTTGAAAACGCTGACGCAACGGTTAAGCTAATCATACTAAAAAACCTTGGCCTCTATGCAGATAAATTTAATGTGCTTTACTGGATGGCCAATGCAAGGGATATCAATGGACGAATAGAATCTGAGGGGGAGATCATTGTAAGGGTAGGAAACGAAGTTCACTATGAAAGGGAATCTGGGGTTGGTCCAGTTCACGCCCTGGACAACGCCCTGAGGAAAGTAATAGTGAAGGTTTTTCAGATCCTTAAGACTTCTGAACTGCTAAACTTTAAGGTGAGCGTGACTGAGGGGGACAGCAAAGGGACGGCTTCATATGTGAGGGTTTTCATAGAATTTGGTGACCAGAAGCTTCGCTGGGCAACTACTGGCGTATCAAAAAATATACTTGAAGCTTCGGTTAAGGCCCTTACTGATGGTTACAATTACAGGCTGGCGCTGGAAGAGCTCAACCGCTTGAACAAGCCAGAATAGATATCCAGCATTTCTATTCCAACTGAAATACCCATGCTGGCTTCCGGTGCTGGATTGTTTTTGAAGAACTCCTTAACGTCGTTTTCCCTGCCCAACCCTATATATGGTATCGTGTACGATATTATCCTTGGAAGCACCCCGCTCCCAGCATATATTTTCCTCAATGCGCTGTAATTTTCAGTGAACCACGCCCATATTACGTCTCTGTTTGGATAATTTGTTGTTGAAGCAGTAATAGACCTTATGTCTTGCTTCTTAACCTTGTCGGTGAGCAAAAAGTCCAGCGCCTCCTTCAGACCGCTGCGCTCCCTTATGTTGACCATGCCTGTAATCACCCTTGATTTATCTTCATCATTATTTGCTTTATCATAAATTTCCTTGAGTTCCTGGAATGGATTGTCTGAATACAGGGCCTTTGCTAGCGTTATAGTTGATTTCATGTCTGGCTCTGCAGAGAAAAACTCTGATTTAGCAACTGAACTACCAAATATATTATCCATGAGCGCCAGCCTCCTTGATATTATCCCTGTTAACACCTTAGCAGTCTGATCCCTTTTCTGGCTCCACTGATTGAACTGTTTTCTGTGAAATTCAAGGTAGTGCTCGATGATCGCCGATTGATTGATCGAAAGTACCTGAACCAGCTGAGTTGACACTTCCCAGACAGGGAGAAATCCCGAGTCGTCATAGAACATTTTTACTAGACTCAGGTATTTTGTCAATTCCAGATTCCCAGACAGGAGCATTGCATAGGCGTCAGATATCACGTTCCATCTGTCAAATGCGTTTCTGGACTTTAAAAGCGGCTCTCCCCAGTCCTGGTAATATACCCTATAAAAGCCGCTGCCAGAAGCGTTAAGCTTGGATGCCCTCTGTATGTAGCCCGAGTCAGTATCAAGAAGCACTGATTGGATTGTATCACCATGATAATATGTGAGGGGCACGGGCCACGTTCCATTCTCATTACCTTTGAAAAGGAATCTTTTCTGTTTAACCATTAACTTATCACCCCGCTCTTCCAAATAAAGCACTGGATGACCGGGAAGTGTTACCCATTCCTTCATTATCCTGCTTATGGGAAGCCCTGAACTCTCTTCCAGTGAAATCCACAGGTCCTGCATCGTAGCGTTTGAAAAGGAGTGCCTTTTTAGATAGCTTCTTATACCCTTCATAAATAGCTCTGAGCCCATATAGCTTTCAAGCATTCTCAAGACGCTGGCACCCTTTCCATAGCTTATGTCATCAAAGATCTGCTCTATATCCTCCTCAGACTTTACATTTATATGTATGGGATGTGTTGATGAAAGCGAATCCATCATAAATGCTGGAGTGGTTTCACCCAGCACAAAATCGTTCCAGTGATCCCATTCGGGATGCATGTTTTCAATAGCCTTATAACTCATAAATGTGGCGAAGCTTTCGTTTAGCCAGAGGTCATCCCACCATTTCATTGTAACAAGGTCTCCAAACCACTGATGGGCAAGCTCGTGCGCTATGACTACGGCAACGCTTCTTCTTGTTTGCTCTGCGCTTGATTCATCAGCAAGCAACGCCGTTTCTCTGAACGTTATTGCTCCCCAGTTTTCCATGGCTCCCATGGCAAATTCAGGAACCGCTATCAGATGCATCTTTGGCAGGGCGAACTTTATATCAAAATATTCTTCGTAAAATTTTATGGCACTCTTTGCCACCTCGGCAGCAAACCTGCCTCTCTTTGACCTGTTGCCATATGATGCAACGTAAAGCTCCTTCCCATCAAACCTTTCGGCAATAAAATCAAATGGTCCCACACCAAGGTACAGCAGGTAACTTGACATAGGAGGAGTTTCCATGAACTCGACGGTCTTGACTTTCCCATGCCTTTCAACCCTAACAGGTGGCATGTTTGATATCACTTCTAGGTCGGAGTTCACATTTACTGTGAGCCTGTACCTCGCCTTAAATGATGGTACATCGACGCATGGTATAAAGTACCTTGCGCCGTTTGGTTCAAAGTGTGTTGTGAAGATCTTGCCTCCGTCATATCTTGCTATGTAAAACCCCATCAGGTTACTCGAAACTTTATTTGAAAAATTTACTTCTATGTTTCTTTCAATATCATCCTTTACTGAAATTTTTTTACCGTCATAAGAGTACCTTGCCTTCCTTCCGTCAATCTTTACATCTTCTATTTTCATATTTACTGCATCCAGTTCAAGGCCCTCAAGATGACCGGTTTCAATTATCTCCTTTCCGCTGTACGTGTCTTCATCATAATCAACGTTCAATTCCACCAAGTACCTAACATCGCTCATTTGTGATATATTTATAATGCCAAATATTATATATTTCTCCATTAATGCTTAAGGGCGATGAGAAGGAAAATAGTGAATGTATTGTTCTATTTATCCGTAATTTTAATAATCATCAATGTGGGGCTTATTCTCTGCAACGTTGCCGGTGTGGCATATCCTGTGGTTGGCGTAAGCATGCAGCCAAAGCTATATACAGGATACCTTGCATTTACACAGCCAGCTAACATTAGCCAGTTGCAGGTTAACAAAAGCATTGTAGTTTACTATAATCCATTTTACAGAGAACTTGTAATACACCATGTAGTGGGCAGGGTTGACAACGGTGTCATAGTTCAGGGGTTCAACAAACTAACAAACCCCACGCCTGATATGAATTTTACTAGTATGAAGCCCCTGGTAGTTACTCAGAGCATGATAAGGGGCATGGTAGTGTTCTATATTCCACTCCTCGGTTTCTTTATCCTCAGGCCTTACAATTACCTAGTTCTGGCGTTCTTTATAGCTATGCTTGCTCTTAAAATGGTTTCAGATAGGAGGACCAAAGAATACAGTAAAATACCATGACAATTATGATCATTGCTATTATATTGCTTTAGCGGCAGAACTTCCCTCCCCTATCTTTCCTGCTATAACTCCCGAGATTGCCCCTCAATAAGCTACAACTTAAATACTATGGATTTTATAGTTTCAAGGTTCAACGAAGTTGCCCCCGAAGGGTGATGACACAGCCGACTGCTTTATTGGGAAAAAGTACCTGAAAAGTATCATGTTTATGAGCAGCAGAACAAATGATAAATATATTATTGAGGCACAATTTCTCACTATGCTCTTCTTTTCCATTTCCGCGATGTTAAGGCCTGTCAGGTTATTTCTAAGTGAACATATTACTTCAGACGTGTTCTAGCGAAGGGAGTAACTGCTGTAGTAGAAATCTCTGATATACACCCTTCATGTGCATCCCTGCTTATAATCTTTTGGCCCAGTTTGCTTTATTGCATATTTTAAAAATAGCGCTATAATGACTAAAGCT
>JBMFVR010000127.1:0-4064 GCA_049965895.1 Nitrososphaeria archaeon
ATCCAAGGAGTTTAAGCATCAAACAGATGATAACTCCTGAAGGTGTACGTTAACATGGTTAACGGAAACCATAACCTTAAATAAAATAAAAAATTTATTTATTCCATTACAATCATTGAAAGTGTTGAACGAACTTTTTCCAGTCTCCTGACCTTCCACGTTATAATTTCTTTTACCTGCTCCATTGTATCAGCATCAACCTTGGCTATAATGTCATATACCCCGTAAACCAGATAAGCTTCTTTAACGCCGTTAATGTTCTTTAATTCTTTCAGTACATCATTCTCTGAACCCATATCAGCATTGATTAATACATATGCAGTTGCCATAACTGTTTTATATAATTTTTTTTATTATAAGCTTTGCGTTATGACCCAAGAAATAAGCGAAAAAATATACGGCCGTGATATACAGCCTATTGATTTATATATAAAGAAAATTGACAAAGAAATACTGAAAATAGCTGAGTCCTTTAATTTTAAAACACTTGTTTGCGACGGTGATGTTAAGCGCGATACAACACTTTCAACTATAACTGTTTTCAAATATAAATATAATCCTGAAAAAGACTTTAAAGGTCCTTTAGTAAAAATAAGTATAGATAATTTTGAAAAATTGTCAGATTATATAAAGAATCATCCTAATAAAGTGCAAGGAATAATAATTGACTTTAATGAATTTAGGAGCAATAAAATTAACTATCTTGCTTTAAATTTTAAACTATCGTTTTTTGAAAAACACGGCATCCCTCTAATTTTTGGATCGGGTGCAAACAGCGCAAGTCAGATCGTGCCTCCGGCCACCCTGAAAGCAGCAATCAAATATTTGACTCCCATAAAGAACCCAGATAATAGCAAAATATATAAAAAATTTTATAATAACCTTATGGGAATTTTGACACAAGGTAAATATTTTGAAACCCACTAAAAGATATGTAAAAGTCGCTCTATCTGAACGCGGCTTAAAAAAAAGTGAAATAGATGAATCACTAAAGAAATCAATACTAGAAATTGGTGGATACACTCTGTTTTTTAAGGTTCAATACAAATTAATAGAGATAAGCGAAAATTACGCTATTATTAGATTTAGATTTTTTGGAGTGGATCCAACTATTTTATTTTTAATATTACCTTTTACTAAGACTAGAAATTCTTGGCTGATTCCGCTTTCATGCTCTGGGGCTTTAAATAACCTTCAAAGAACATGATGCCCCTTTAATTTTATCAAAAGCCCGAAAAATTCAATAACCTGCTTTTGGGCCAAAATATATATGATATATTTGCATGTAATTAAATTAGACGAAGATGATCCTAAAAAATGCACCGCGATCAGGTTAAAACACTTTGGTCTTGTTAGGTTTGTTAGACGGCCTATGGGAATTTTATTAACCCCTTTTTCAGATATTGTGCTAAAACAAATCCAGTATGATGCCGCAGTTGCTCAAATAAGAGGTATAACTGCCGTTGACGCCAGTTGGAATAATTCCGATAGCTGGCAAGATAAATTCATTAATAAAGATGCACGGAGGTTGCCTTTTTTAATTGCTGCTAATCCAATCAATTATGCCAAGGCCGGGAAACTTTCTACTGTGGAGGCATTAGCGGCCTCATTATATATACTAAATTTTGTAACTGATGCTGTTAATTTACTATCCAAATTTAAATGGGGGGAACAATTTGTAAAATTGAATAAAAGAGCACTTGAAGAATATAGATTAGCTGATGATATACTATCACGGGAATCTTACGTTATTGATAACTATAAAGAAATTTTTAAAATTGACTAATTTCTTGTAGAAAAGGTAGGAGGGGGAATGTTTCCACCCCTTTGAACAAATTTTACTGAAGAAATATTAGGTACGCCCATAACCACTGCCTTGCCGAATAACCCTCCCAACTCTACAACATCTCCGGGTTTCGTTCCAGTTATTGGCAATATTCTGACGCCGGTTGTTTTATTTGTGTATACACCGATAGCTATTTCATCCATCATTATTGCTGCTAAAGTTTGCCACGTTATGTCCCCTGGTACAGCAACCATATCTAGACCCGTTGAGCATACTGATGTCATTGCTTCCAATAACTGTATGTTTATACTGCCGCTTCTTGCCGCTCTAACCATTCCTAGGTCCTCGCTTACCGGTATAAATGCTCCGCTGTAACCACCTGCAATTGATGCTCCCATTAAACCGCCCTTTTTTATTGCATCAGTTAAAATTGCTAAAGCGGCTATAGAACCGGCGCCGCCCATTTTTTCAATTCCCATTTTTTCTATAATTTCTGCTATGCTTTCTCCTTCTTCAGGAGCTGGTGCCAGTGAAAGGTCGACACTACCCATTTTTATCTTGCCACCCATTCCATGCACTATCTCCTTTCCTATAAGCTGTCCAACACGTGAAATTTTAAATGATGCTTTCTTTATTTCTTCAGCAAGTTCATTAAATGTTAGGTTATTCCCCTTTCTTATTATCGAATAAATCACGCCAGGGCCGCTTATTGCAACATTAAGGCTTGATTGTCCTTCCCCCAAACCATAAAAACCAGCGGCCATAAAAGGTATGTCACCTGGCGCGTTGGAAAGCGTTACAAACCTAGCATTTCCTACCCCGCCAGTTAAAATTGAAGTTTCCTTTACGGCCCTTGCTGCCATATTTATTGCGTCTACATTTATGCCAACCGTTGTTCTTCCTACCTCTAAAGAAGAACATACATGATTTGTTGTTGATAGCACCTTAGGTATACTTTTAATTAACGATTCACTACCACGAGAAATTCCTCGGGCGACCAAGGCGGTGTAACCCCCCACTAAATCTATATTAGATTCTTTACACGCGTTGTCTAATGCTAAGGCAATTTCTATTCCTGCATCTTCTGCCTTTTCATAAAATGGTTCAAGTAAAAGGGCAACAGGAGAAACGGTTAATCTTTTGTTTATTATAGGTACGCTGAATTTCTTTTCTATATATGAGGCAGTTTTAATAAAATCTGGTGCATATTCTAGAATCTTTTGTTTTATACATTCTGTTGTTTCCTTTAGGTTACTAGATGCGCATCCAAGAATGTTTACGCCCAAAGTTACTGATCTTATATTTAGTTTTTGTTCTGATATAATTTCAATTGTTTCTAAAATCTCTTCTATTCCTATTTTACTCAACTACTCTATAGGCAATATCCGTCCTTATAAAAATTTTAATTGACATTTTTCTTGCTCATTATTGAGAACCAAACGATGCTCTGCAAAATTTGTTTCAACCTCTATCGGTACAATTTTTCAGTTCTCATAAAAACTTCAAATAAAAAATTTAATGCTTAAAATTCTTCTTCTTCATCCCAGTCTTCATCATCGGTATCTTCTTCGTCCCAGTCTTCATCATCAAAATCTTCTTCGTCTAAATCTTCATCTTCCGACATTGTGGATCGCGTTTAGAGTTGGCAGATTAGGCTCTTATAAACGTTGCGGATATAAATATGAAGTGTTATTACACACTGTTAGTTAGCTGATGTCAATAACTGATGGCTATTTTGCTGATTAAAACCTTCTCAACGGAGTTCATACTGTGAAGACCTTTGTACAAATCTTTTATAAAGCGTGTGAAGTTAGCCTTTCCCCATTTGCCGCCATTAAATAATTTTTAAAGTGCTTTGTCGAATAATTCATTAGCGTCATATTTTTGCAGCCTAGTTTGCTACCGTTATGGCGTTCCTTGCATAGCCCACCATCTCATCATATGCCCACATCTTCTGCATAGCTTCCGCTATGAGGCCAACCGGGCTTCTTGCAAAATCTTCACCAAACTTCCTTTTGACTGACGAAAAATGCCTTGACAGCCCATCTTAGGCCATACCCAGTCTCTTTTGCCCATTCTTTGTAGCCCATTGTCGTACTTCCTTATTTCCTGCTTCCCTGCAATGGCACGTTAAAGCGTTCTTACTGATCTTTATTGCTGATTCAGCATCACCGATTGCATTGAACATTTCGTTTGTATCATATGCGCCGTCACCGTAGAGCTTCTTCAGCCTGATGCCTTTAACATCTAAAGATGCTTTACAGCTATCTGAGGCTCC